>CAUJKL010000396.1 GCA_963204995.1 Planctomycetota bacterium
GTCGGGCGGCTCGAGGAGTCTTTGACCCATGGCCTCGATGGCCGCATTCAGTTGGGCATAGTCGGTGACGCCCTTGATGCCGAGGTCGCGCATCATGCCGGCCACGAGTTGCACGGGGCTTTTGATCTCGGTGCCCATGGCTTCGTTGCTGTAAAAGGCCTCGGATTGGAAGAGGTTTTTCAGCAGGGGACGCAACTCGTAGTCGTCACCGCGGAGGACCGTCGCCAGCTGTTCGATGGTTTCGTCGGAGGGATCCTGGTGAGCGAAGAATTCGAAGAGCCGCCGTGCGATGAAGCGGGAAGTGGCTGGCTGATCGAGGAGCAGATTGACCAAATCATCGCCGCTCCAGTCGCCAGACTTCCCGAAGATAGTCTTTTCGCTCGTATCGTGCTGGTCCTGAATGAGACGAAATTGACCGGTGTGGTTATCGAAGTTGTATCCCGTCAATGCACGGCCGGCCTCCCGGATGTCGGCTTCGGTATAACCCTGGTCTTCGCCCATGGCAAACAGTTCCATGATCTCTCGGGCCAGATTCTCGTTGGCATGCCCCTTGACGTTCTTGTGGTTGTCGAGATAGCGAATCATGGCCGGGTCGTGAACGATGCCGAACAGTAGGCCACGGAAATTCCCGGCGGCGTGTTCACGGAACAGCTGGTTTTGCCGGTACATGGTATAGCTGTTTCCTACCACGCTCTGCTGGTTCGCAAAATGACCATGCCAGAAGAGCGTCAGCTTCTCCTGCAGCGGCCGCGGTGACTCGACGATCCGCTGGAGCCACCACTGTCGAAGTTTCGCGGTTTGTGCAGCCTCCGGCTCGCGATTGGCTGCGGCGGCTCTGTTGATGAGGTAGTCGTTCCGCAGCTTCTTCTCCAGCGGGTTCGCTTTCTCGGGTAAGGCGATGTCCAGGGGCACTTCGGCCGAGGCCTGGAGATGGAAATCAACGAGCGTGTCCACCGCTTTATAGAGCCCCATGGCGTGTAGCTCTTCCACTTCCGTCGGCGTGCCGCCAAAACCGGCACGGACGAGCAAGTGCCGCGCCTTGGCATAGTCCCAGGCATCGGTCGGGAGTGGTTTGAGCCCGCCCTTCATGATCGTTTGCGGAGTGTAGATGTTGACGAGGGCGTCGCCAATGTCCTTGTTTCTCCGGGCGATCAGGTCGACGGCGGCCTGACGAGCGTCGGCCTGCTCCTTCGCAAAATCGAGCAGCTTCTGTTTCAACTCGGGATCGGTTTCAGCGGCCGCCATCTTCGTGGCGATATTGCTCGCATCGCCGCTTTGCTCAATCAATTGGTTGGCCGTGCGGATCTGCTCTTCAGCCCACAGTTGGTACTCCAATGCTGAGAGCAACAGCGACTCTTGCACTTCCTCGGACGGCGCAGTGGTTACATAGCGGACACCTTCTTTGTCGCGTCGTGCGACCGCTTCGACAGCCCTGGCTTTCCATGCTTCCCAGGCCTCGTCCGCAGCGGGACCTTCCATCTGCAAGAGATCGCGTTCGGCTTTTCGGGACGCGGCCATCTTGTCCCGATAGCGGTTTTCCGATTCGGTAAGTTCCAACGCGGCCTTGTTGGCAGCGCGCGTGTCGTTGATCAGACGCTGCGCCACGGCTCTGGCGGTGACCGTCTTTTGTTGGAGTTGTTTGTCGGCAGCGGCGGCCTCGGCCTCGGTGGCTTTCTCGCGATAGGCGCGGGCGGCCAACAGGTCTTGCAAGGCTTGCTCGGATCTTGTTCTCTCGGAACGCGCGATTTCGCGTGTCGCCGAGCGGGCCATTTCGCGGGAATTCCACTCGCGGTTGGCGGCGTCCTCTTCCGCGTCCGCTTTCTCTAAGGCAGCCACCGCGGTTGCTAGTTTCTGGTCCGGCGCGGGATCGGCCAAACAGGTTTGGGCGAGACCGGAGAGAAGGACGATCGCCGAGATGAATGAGAAAATGTCAGGGCGCTTCATGATCAGCAGCTCCTTTCGTTTTGAAAACTCTGGCGGAATGCTGGCGGAGTCGAAGAGCGAATCGGGAGCCTTGACAGACACCAAAATCGCGCCTCGATTCTAGCATAAACTGCGGCCATAAACTGTGGTTGGTGGTTTCCATCGCACAAAAGTATACAAATAGAGTCCACCAACATGCAATTCAGGCGCGGGCGGTCGGAGGTTCGTGCCGCGTGCGCGTCATACGACTGGAACAGTCGCGGTCATTTCGTAGCGGGCAACGTCACCAGTTCGATGTCCTTATAGTCCAGATTTCGAATGCAGACCACGGCGGGCACGAGCTTTCCGGAAGGCACGTCCAGCAAGTGGAACTGGACCGTCACCCGCGGTTGATCGGCATAGGAAGGGCGATGGACACCAAACCACGTTGTGGCACAAACTGCAAGAAGCACGCTCGCAGGCAGTCCCAATCGGATTTGCGGAATCATGGGAATCACGTCGGTAATCGTCGCCCCGCAGTCAACAACTCGATATTCGCAGCCTTTTCCGGCCCTGCGCTGGCTAATCTAAATCTAACTTACTAAGTTTTATGGGTCGGTGGTATCGACGCTGGCGCTTTTCCGAGTTCGCCCGGTGTTCGCCATGTACCGACAAGCGTAGTCGTTGAACGGAACCCTTGATGGATCATCTCAACGGAGCCATCCCATGGCCCGCCTCAAAATTGCCGCGGTTGTGACCGAATACCGCAAGTACTCGCACGCGCAACACATCGTTGACAGGTTTCTGTACGGCTACGGCTGGAACGGGCGCCACCATCACCCGCCGATGGATCTGGTGTCGCTGTATACCGACCAGGTTCCCGAAGGCGACGCCAGCCGCGCACGGGCCAAAGAGATTCCCCCGTTGCGAATCTATCCCACGGTCGCCGAAGCGCTGACCCTTGGCGGCGAGAAACTTGCCGTGGACGGAGTGCTGCTGATCGGCGAGCACGGCGACTATCCGACGAACGAAAAGGGACAACGTCTTTATCCGCGTTACGAGCTGTTTCAGCAAATCGTTGACGTGTTTCGTCATAGCGGCAAAAGCGTCCCGGTGTTCAACGACAAGCACCTTTCGTGGAATTGGGATTGGGCGAAAGAGATGGTGCAAACGTCGCGCGACATGGGGTTTGCCCTGATGGCTGGATCGTCACTGCCGGTGTCCCGGCGAATACCCCCGGTCGAGATGCCGGCTGGTGCCGAGGTTGAAGAGGCGATGTCTGTCGCCCTGGGCGGTCCAGATTCTTACGACTTCCACGCGCTCGAGACGCTGCAAACGATGGTCGAGCGTCGCCGCGGAGGCGAAACAGGGGTGGTGGCCATGCACGCTCTGAAAGGCGACGCGGTTTGGGACGCGATGGACAGCGGTTCTTGGGAGGGCGGCGGTTGGGATCCGCGGCTGTTCGAAGCGTGTCTTTGCCGCAGCCAGACGCTAAGTTCCCCTCGCCCCGGATTCAGTCACGTGCTGCCGTCGGCAAAAGAGGTCCGGCAATTGAGGCGCAATCCGGTGGCTTATCGATTCGAGTACGCCGACGGACTGAAGGCGACCATCCTGATCGGCGACGGTCTCGTCCGTGATTTCAACTTCGCCGCGCGGCTGAAGTCGAGGCGGGAACCGCTTTCGACGTTGATGTTTTTGCCGTACTACGATCTGCAAAACTTCTTCAGTCCTTTGGTGAACCACATCGAGACGCTGTTCTTGACCGGCAAGTCGCCCTACCCGATCGAGCGGACTCTGCTGACGACGGGACTGACGGCGGCGGGTGTCGAGTCGCTCTTTCAGGGCCAGAAGCGAATCGCGACGCCACACCTGCAGATTTCGTATCAGCCGACTCACGATTCCACATACTGGAGAACGTAGATGATATCGAGACGCTCATTTCTGGAGTTTGCAGCCTCGACGCCGCTCGCCACGGCGTTGGCTTCAGCCGCCGCAGAACCATCGCCGCGCAAGCGGGTGGCGATTATCACAACTGTGTGGCGCTATCTGTCACATGCCCAGCACATGGGCGACCGCTTCTTGGTGGGCTATCCCCATCAAGGGCGCTGGCATCGTCCGGCCATCGACGTGGTGTCGCTGTACGTCGATCAGAAGCCGAAAGAAGATCAAAGCGCGGCGCGAGCAAGAGAGTTTGGGTTTCAAGTGTATCCGACCATCGCGGAGGCTTTGCGGCAAGGCGGCAAGACGTTGGCGGTCGATGCGGTTTTGGTGATCGGCGAGCACGGTGACTATCCGCGAAACGAAAAGGGGCAGATCCTGTATCCTCGTTTCGAATTCTTTCAACAGGTGGTCGATGTGTTTCGCCAGGACGAGCGCGCCGTCCCGGTTTTCAATGACAAGCATCTTTCGTACAGCTTCGCCAAGGCGCGCAAGATGGTGGCCGCGTCAGACGAATTGGGATTCCCCTTTCTGGCTGGCTCGTCGCTGCCGGTGACCTGGCGGTTGCCTTCCGTGGACTTGCCGCTGGATTGCACAATTGACGACGCATTGATGGTGGGCGTCGGCTCGTCGGACGCCATGGACTTCCACGCCTTCGAGGCGATGCAGTGCATGCTGGAGCGGCGCCGCGGAGGTGAAACGGGTGTCAAAGCGGTTCAACTCTTGGACGGAGACGCCGTGTGGCAGGCAGGCGAGCGGGGCGATTGGTCGTTCGAGCTGCTCGAAGCGGCGCTGTCGCGCAGCAACCAGCTTCAAGGCCTCAGCCGCACCGAAGCCAAGCCGCAGGATTTGATTCGCACCGGTCGGTTGCGGGAACTGGCCAAAAACCCGGCGGCATACCGCATCGAATACTCCGACGGTCTGCGAGCCACACTGTTGATGCTCAACGGCGCGGTGGACGACTTCACGTTTGCCGCCCGATTGGCCGAGCGGAAGGAGATTGTCTCAACCCTCTTCTTTCTGCCGCCAACTCCGAACGTCACCTATTCCGCCGAGCTGATGAACCGCGTCGACGGCATGATCGTGACGGGCCGAGCGCCCTATTCGGTCCGGCGTACGCTGCTTGTCAGCGGAATGTTGGAAAGCTGCCTGGACTCTCGCGTCAGCGGCAATCGCCGCCTCGAAACGCCGCACCTCGACGTGCGCTACCAACCGCCCAGCGAACCACAGTTCGCCCGCACCTGAACGCCTGCCGCCTTTGATGTGAAGGAGTTCCTGGAAGATCGCACACAGCATCAATCGGGCAGACCATGTAGGTTTGGTGTTTCTTGGCCAGAAACATATCTTGCCAAGCTACAGACTCCACCCTTCTCGGTAGGGTGGATTGATTAACTTGTTGGCCTCGTCCGAGTTGGTGAACCGCAGGTTGTCGCCGTCCCAGAGCAACTCCTGGTTGGTGCGGATGGCGATGTTGCCCAACAGCACGACCTCGGCCAGATGGGCGGCGTGATCGACGAAGTTCGGGCCGGCCGGTTTGCCCCCCTTGCAGGCGTCGATCCATTCCTTGTAGTGGCCGGGCGATCGCTCCAGCACTCGCGGGGGAGCACCGATCTGGCGACTCTTGCTTTCGGGGATGAGCTGGTGGACCAGCATCTTGCCCTTGTCGCCGACAACCAGCAGCCAGTCGCCCTCGCCGAAGCTGCGGCTAGGCTCAGAACTCCTGATCCGCGGAAAATACCGTGAACCATAATTCGTGGTCGCCTTGAATTCGTGGGGTCAAACCGGCTGACCCCACGAATTCAAGACGACCACGAATTGGATTTTGGTATCACCTTATTCTCCCGCTGCCTTTTCGAGAAGCCGCTGACTCCCAGAGTTCTCGGCTCCTGGATCAGAAGTTCTGAGGCTCTAATTCCTCGGGCCGGGGCGGCGTCAGACCGCCGTCCCACCTGGTAGTTCGACGAGCAGGCACCATTACTTAAGCAGGCTGTTGAGTGTGTAATAGCCTGTTGTCGTCGACATGCTCGCACCATCGTCCGCTCGGACCCCCTCAGTGATGATCTGATAGACCTGGCCGACTTGCAGTGGCAGATCAAGAGAGACGGTTCGTCCGTCGTCCGAGATCGAGCGCACGGTCACCGCGTCTTCAGTCTCGCCTACTTTCGGCGAACCATACTCTCCGTGGTAGTGATAGTGCCAGTGCCTGAATCGGACGGCGCCGGCGGCGCGAACTGTTTGTGGATCGACCGGACGCGTGAAGTGAACGGCGAAGCCGGACGGTGTGAGCTTCATCGAATGCATCTCGAAGGGAACGGTGTTATCGTCCCACTCGATGCGCTGAAGGCCTTCGGTCTGGCCGCCTACCGACGCCCAGCCACGGCCGGTTTGCCCCACCCACAAGCGGCCAGCCTGATCGAAGCGAATGCGAATGCAGCCCGACTGCAAGTGGTCGATGAAGTTAAAGACGGCGCCCTGGTATTGGCCATTCACTTTCTCCAGTGCCGCACGAAAGATATTCGAACGTGTCTGATCCCCGATAAAGATCTGTCCGGCAAACGGACCGAACTTGCCGCCGGTTTCGTCGAACTCCGGATTTCCCGGCGAATTGGCCAGCTCGCCATGCGGAATCCAGGCCGCCGGTGGCTTGACCAGTTTCTCGAATTCGGCCTGGTCGAGTTTCTTGCCTGGGCGGTATTCGGGCAGGTCGAGCAGCGATGCCGGATAGCCGTAGAACGATCCTTCGGTCAGATGGTTCAGCTTGGAAGTGCCGACCCATCCGCCCTGATTGTCGGTGATGAAGATTTCGTTCTTGTTGCTGATTCCGATTCCGGCAGCCGATCGCAAGCCACTGGCAAAAGGAATGAACTGGCCCTGGGGCGTGATCTTTGCCGCCCAGCCGTCATAGCCGAGGGACGTCCCCATCGCTGCGCCACCACCTTTATCGCACGCGGGGTCTTGAGCGGCGTCGGAAAGATTGATGCTGACGTAGTAATTTCCCTCCGCATCGATGACCGGCCCGTGGACGTACTCGCAATAGTTCCCACCGTTGCGCCAGCGGTCGCAGATCGTCTTGTAGAGATCGGCGTGTCCGTCGCCGTCGACATCTTGAACGAGCGTCAGCTCCGGTTTCTGTGCCACGACCACAGCGCTGCCATCGGGAGCCATCACACGTATTCCCTGCGGGTCGTGCAAGCCTTCCGCAAAGCGAGACCACTTGCCCGCCTTGTAACGCCAGATGCCCGCCGTGCGCCCCGCAATGATGGCAGTGCCGTCCTTAGCGAAGTCGATGCCGCCGACGCCAAACTGCAGAGGTTGGTCGTTTTCCACCGGCACCTGAATCGTGACGACGCGGTAGCCGGCCGGAATCGTCGTCGGGTGGTAAGCCTGTTCGGTTTGA
>CAUJKL010000397.1 GCA_963204995.1 Planctomycetota bacterium
GTCAGATGCCCGGCTGCGAGTGAGCTGACGCCGACGATATGAACGTCGTTTTCGACGGCTTGCCGAGCCGTTTCGGCGGGCGTGCAGAACAGCGGGCCGATGTCGACGTCAAAGCCCAGGTCAGCGAACGCACTGGCGATCACTTTCTGACCACGGTCGTGACCATCCTGTCCCATCTTCGCGACCAGAATTCGCGGACGCCGACCCTCGAACTTCTCGAAGCGTTCGACCAGCCGCTGTACTTCTCCCTGCATCGTGTTGTTCTCAAGTGCGGACGCGTAGACACCACGTACGGATTGTACAGGTGCTGCGTAGCGGCCAAAGACTTGTTCGAGGGCGTCGCTAATCTCGCCGACCGTCGCCTTGGCTCGCGCTGCGTTGACTGCTAGTTCTAGCAGGTTTCCGGTTTCGCTGCGTGCTGCTTCCGTGAGTGCTATCAATGTCGCATCGACTTGCCGCTGGTCGCGTTCTGCTCGCAGTCGCTTCAAATTCGCGATTTGAGCTTCGCGGACCGCCGTGTTGTCGACGTGCAGCACGTTGAGATTTTCCTCTCCGGTGGGACGATACTTGTTCAAACCCACCACCGTCTGCTGGCCGGAATCGATACGAGCCTGAGTGCGGGCCGACGCTTCTTCAATCCGCATCTTGGGAATACCAGCTTGAATCGCCTTCGTCATGCCACCAAGCTCTTCCACTTCGCGGATGTGGCTCCACGCACGCTGCGCCAGGTCGTGCGTCAAGCGTTCGACGAAATAGCTGCCGCCCCACGGATCAACAACGTCACAAGTATCCGTCTCTTGTTGGATAAAGAGTTGTGTGTTGCGGGCAATGCGTGCCGAGAAATCGGTCGGCAAGGCGAGCGCTTCGTCCAAGGCATTCGTATGCAGCGATTGCGTATGCCCGTGTGTGGCGGCCAACGCTTCGACGCAGGTGCGGATGACGTTGTTGTAAACATCCTGGGCAGTCAAACTCCAACCACTGGTCTGACTGTGCGTGCGCAGCGATAGGCTCTTTGGATTCTTGGGATCGAACTGCTTGATCAACTTGGCCCACATCATGCGAGCGGCACGCAGCTTGGCCACTTCCATGAAGTAGTTCATGCCGATCGCCCAAAAGAACGACAGCCTCGGGCAGAAGGCATCGACATCCAACCCGGCTTCGCACCCGGTTCGCACGTACTCGACACCATCAGCCAACGTATACGCCAACTCCAAGTCCGCCGTGGCACCGGCTTCTTGCATGTGATAGCCGCTGATGCTGATGCTGTTGAACTTCGGCATCCGTTGGCTGGTGAACTCGAAAATATCGGCGATGATGCGGACACTTGGAGCGGGAGGATAGATGTACGTGTTGCGAACCATGAACTCCTTGAGGATGTCGTTTTGGATCGTCCCGGCGAGTTGCTCCGGCTTTACTCCCTGTTCTTCCGCAGCGACGATGTACAACGCCAGCACCGGCAGCACGGCTCCATTCATCGTCATCGAAACGCTCATGCGATCCAACGGGATGCCATCGAACAGCGTTCGCATATCGAAGATGCTGTCGATCGCCACGCCGGCCATGCCAACGTCGCCAGTGACTCTTGCGTGATCCGAGTCATAACCTCGATGCGTTGCGAGATCGAAGGCGATACTCAGTCCCTTCTGTCCAGCGGCCAAGTTGCGACGATAAAAGGCGTTCGAGTCTTTCGCCGTGGAGAAACCAGCGTACTGCCTCACGGTCCAAGGTTGCTGGACATACATTGTGGCATAGGGGCCGCGGAGGAACGGCGGCAAACCGGGCATTGTATCGAGATGATCAACACCTTCTAGATCAGCCGCCGTGTAAAGCGGACGTACGGGAATGTGCTCCGGTGTCTGCCATACGTGACGTGGGTCTTGTCCTTTCACGACGGCTTGCCATTCCGCGAGGCTCGGTTGGCTTCTGCCGCCATTGTCTAGCGATACATCAGCAAAATTCGGAATCTTGGTCATGCTTTCCGTTCCCATCCTAAGACAGCACTCCTTCCTCTTGAAGCAGTTCGCGAAGCGTCTCGAGGACGTCGCACTTGATAAAGATGAAGCGATCGACACCGGCAGCTTGCCACGCGGGACCATTGTCTCCGGGGAAGCCCGCCAATACCACCGAGCGTGCGCCCGCTTCTTTTAGCTTGGGTGCAACCTGCGGCACGAAGTCCGTGTAAAGTTTGTCCGACGAACAGATGACCGCGATGCTGGCACCGCTCGTCGCGAACGCCTTCGCCGCGCTGTCTGCATCGGCGAACCCATCGTTGCCGATGACGTCAAACCCGCCCGCCTCGAAGAAGTTCTTCGAGTACGATGCACGAGCCGTATGATGAGCGACAGGCCCCATGTTTGCGAGGAACACTCGCGGTCGGTGGCCATGAGTTGCCTGCCAGGCGTCGCTGGCGTCACGCAGTTCCTCGAACGGCTCGGCGAAACTGCGAGGTTCGAGCGGCGGAATTGCTGCAGTCGGCGACTGATGGAATCCGATTGCGCGAGCCATTTGGCCAATCGTGGCACCGGCGGAGGCCGCTTCGATGATGGCCGCACAGTCGTGGTTGTGATTCCGAACTCTCACGAGTTCGGCTACAGTGTCGTCTTCTGCACGAGACGGGATGATCCGGGCGGACGCTGCCGCACGAAGTGCCGCGCGATCTGGAGTCGGCTGATCGACGCGTTGCTCGGCGATGTTTGGGAACTCACTCACTCCCGTAATCCCCTCTTTGCGCCGAGCGATATCCTTCGCACGCGGTGCGTGAGCTGCGTCGATTTGCTTCGCGATCCATCCACTTTGTAACGCTGCCAACATCCCACCTTGCCGCTCGATATCCTGAAAAGTCTCCCAAGCTTTCTCGGCCAGTTGTTCAGTCAACTGATCAAGGAACCAGCTGCCACCAGCTGGGTCAACCACTCGATGCAGATGAGCTTCTTCCCGCAGGACGAGGACCGTGTTACGAGCCACTCGGCGGCTGAACTCGTTCGGCAAGCCGTTCATGGCGTCGAACGGAACAGACGTAATGATGTCAGCCCCGCCAATGCCAGCCGCGAACGCGGAGACCGTGTTTCGCAGAAGATTGACGTACGGATCGCGTTGAGTCAGTACGCGGTTACTCGTCCGCGCGTGAATCCGCATCGCACCGGATTCAGGTTTGCCGCCGGACGCTTCCACCACGCGCGACCACAACTTGCGAGCCGCTCGCAGTTTGGCAATCGCGAGGAAGTGATGTGTGCCTAAACCCATGCGGAACAAGATCTGTCCGGCCGCAGTGTCGACGTCCAAGCCGGCCTCGGTCATCGCTCGCAGATATTCAACTGCCGTCGCGATCCCGAAAGCGATATCCTGTGCCGCCGTAGCACCCGCGTCATGATAGGGCGAAGTGTCAACGCCGACGGACGTCACTTGCGGGCAATGCTGCGCCGTCCACTTGGCTAGCGAGGCAAGCGATGCGAGTGCCGCAGAGCACGAGATGGGCAGTTGACCTGTGCGTGCGAGGGCAGCCAGTGGATCGGCGTTGAACGCACCGATTGCATCTTCCGCCGAGATGTCGCGCCGCTGCCATAGCCCGACCAGTGTCGCAGCAGCTGGTAAAAAGGCACTACCGGCGTCAATCGCGACGGCCACCGACTTCAGGTCAACGTTGGCGAGCGCCTCGTCGAGATCATCCACACGGTAGATCATCACACCATCGCGACCTGCGAGCAGGGCGGCCGTGTCCAAATCAGGATCGAGGCCGTTCCGCGCGGCGGCATCAAACCGCAGCAGTACCGACGTCGCGCCACCGCGCAGGTCGTCGAGCACTGCTTGATTGGTGGCCACCAACTCTGGGTGAGCGTGTTCCTGCCGCAAGTCCCAGCCGGTTGACACCGCACCGAGCGCTTGCGATCCGCGCACGAACGGTGCAAGACCCGGGAAGCCGAATGGGTCAACTTCGCCGACAGCGTCACGGCGACTATAAATCGGCTGGAGGTCGATTCCTTCGTAGGTGTGCGTGACGAGCTTCTTGTCGAACGGCACTCCTTGAAGCGACTCGTCCACCAACGCCCGCCATTGTTCATAGCCAACCGGAGGAAAATCGTCTTGGATCGTGAATTGATCAGCGAGTGTTTTATTCATAAGTTTCTCGTAGACTCTGTAGGCCGGACCAAGGCTTTGCGCAGTTCCGGCATGAGCACGGAACAACGCCGCTGCCGGAACTGCGCAAAGCCTTGGTCCGGCCTACTCTATCTATCACCATTTGTTGGTTCACAGAGCTCCGTTAGCACCCCAAAAGAACTTTTCGGATGTACGAACGCGATCTGCATGTGATGGGCACCCGTGCGAGGCTGCTCGTCGATCATGCGGAAGCCTGATTGCTTCAGTTCATCGATACGGGCTTGGATATCTTCGACGGAGAAAGCCAAGTGGTGCAATCCTTCGCCGCGTTTTTCCAAGAACTTGGCCACCGTGCTATCCGGCTCGGTTGGCTCTAGCAACTCGATTCGCACGTTGCTCGCGCGAAAGAACGCGACGCGGACCTTTTGGCTGGGCACATCTTCCAGTCCCTCGAACTCCAGTCCGAGCGCACCTTCGTAGAACGCCTTCTGTTCATCGATCGAACGAACGGCGATGCCGATGTGATTCAACGCTTTAACCGACATACGATACTCCCTGTTTCAGACGGCAACGGAGGGCATGCGTGTGCATGTTACTCCAATTCAATGAGGACTTGTTTAGCCTGCACGGAATCGCCAACGTTGGCGTTGATTTTCGCGACCTTGCCGGCGATCGGGGCCGTGATCTGAGTTTCCATTTTTCACCGCTTCAAGTACCAATAAGATATCGTTTACTTGGATCTGTTGGCCGACTTGTCCACAAACCGATCCACCACCGCACATATCATTGGAGACTGCTCCTTTCTGGGTGTCGGGCGACAAGGAGTCGAGAGTGTGTCGAGCGTTTTGACAAACATGTTCACTCTCGATCGGTTCGCGCGGCGACGGGTGTTTGTTTCTCGCTCGTCGAAAGCTCCGGCGGCGCTAGGCTCGCCTCCCAACGGCTCACGCAGGCTTCCAAAACATCGAGCGCGTGACCGGTCCAAAAACGGGCGACGGTGGCTGGGTAGCTTAAGAGTGTGTAGGTCACATCCAAGTTAGAGAGCCGCGTGGCGTAGTCGCGAGAATTCGGCAGCCGCACACAGCGCTTCGGCCATTCTTTGGCGAAGTGGCGGAGGAACTCGATGCTCAACGTCTTGTCGATCTGTCCGCTGCTTTCTCCAACTGCGGCGACCACGCCCTCCAGCGTATGCAGCGACTTACGGAACATTATCAAGTTGGCAGAGACGCGTAGCCGAGCGTTTTGCACGGCGTCATCTAACAGCCCAACTAACCAATGCAGCCCAGGGAATTGCCCGCGACGAACTCGCTTGACCCAATCATCGACAACGAGCTTGAGCGCGTCCTCGTCGGCACGTTGCCGGTCGTCCAGTTGTGTGAGGACACGGACGATGCGAGGCGAATCAAGTGTCATGGCACCGAGTACGATCTGGACAATGGCGATCCGTTCGCTTGCACCAAGGGTACTCACAAGGCTCCAGTCGAGGATGGCAAGGCAGCCGTCATCGGTAAGGAACAGGTTGCCAGCGTGCGGATCGGCGTGAAACAGTGCCTGGTCCGATTTTGAAAAGACCGGCTTGGCGATCAAGGACTTGGCGACCAGTTTTGCCAGGCGACGCTTGTGACGAGAGCGGTCGAGTCCGTGCCCCGTGACTTTGCCGCCGGAAATTCGTTCCATCGAGGTAACACGTCGCGTGCAATGATCCAGCAAGGAGGGAATTCGAACTTGCGGTTCATCCGCAAAGAACTGTTTGGCTTGCAACAGATGCAGCTGTTCGTTTTCGAGATGGACCTCGTCGATCAATTTGTGTCGAACCTGCTGAAACGCTTCTTGGTAATCGAGATGCGGGATCTGCAACTCATCACAGCGGGAATCCAGATGCTCGCCGACGCGTTCCAACAAGTTCAGCTCGTGCTCCAACCGCTCTTCGATACCCGGCTTCAGGACTTTGAACACACCTTCCAGTGCTTGCTCGCCGTTGCCGCGAATCTCTTGCCGGAAGGGGATGACAACGGCCACGCTCGCCTCGGCAATGGCGGGCGGCAGGAGTGTGACTCCGCGACGATCGAGTGGTCCGAGCTCTTGTGCCAACATCTCCTTGATCGTTTCCAAGGGAACGGAAGGCGGAAGCGATTCCAACTCGCGAAGGTACTGGCGTAAGACCGGCGACAGACGCTGATCGCGGGCCAGGATTTGGCCAAGCTTCTGCAAGACGGGAGAACTCTGCGCGAGCAAACCGAGCCGCTGCGAAATCGATGCCGTGATCGGCAGTGTCGCTTGCTCACGAAGAATCGCCACTTGCTCGTCTTCGCTGAGGCCGCCCAGGAACACTTTCAAGCCATCACAGACCGGACGTACAAAGTGCGAATACCCAACGGGCAGCAGCGAGGCGAGCGAAGATTCGTCGAGCAGAAAATCCCAGTTCGGTTTCATCTTCGTCAATCCGATCGTGCCGCGAGCCATGACTCGATGTGCGGCCAGGTGTTCTTCTCGGCACCACGACCCGCCATGATGCCAATGTGTCCGCCACGCACGTTGAAGATTTGCTTGTCCTCACTGCCAACCAGATCCATGATCCCTTCCGACTGGCAAGGTGGAGTGATGTGGTCCGCGTCGGCGATCACGTTTAGCAAATTGGCTTTTAATCGCTTCAGGTCGACCAGTTCGCCACGCAGTTTCATCGTGCCCTTGATCAACCGATTCTCTTTGTAAAAATCGTTGATCAACTGCCGGTAAGTCGCCCCTGCCATCGGGATGATGTCGCGAACCCACGTGTTCATGGCATGCCAGGCTTCGACCGTGCCGGGGTTTTCGATGTTGTCCCAGAGCATCGTGTAGCTGCCAAAATAGTTCTCGATCGGCTTGAGCATCTTGGCACCAGTGTCGATCATCTCGGGCGGAACATTTCCGAACTTCTCCGCGATCGTATCGGGATTGAAGGCCGGATTGCTCGACCAACGCGTGAACCCGCCCTGGGTTTTATCCGAGAAATCGAGCGGCGCGGTCAGCAGGATCAGATTCTTCAACCCGTCATCCGGTCGCAATGCCGAATACATCGTGCTGATCAAGGCACCCAGACACCAGCCGAGCATGCTGAACTCGTCCGATCCCGAAACGCTCTTCAATTTGCGAATCACTCGCGGCAGATACTCGAGCGTGTAGTCATCGAACGTAATATTCTTGTCTTCTGGCCCCGGAGCACCCCAATCGAGCAGATAAAGATCATAGCCGTGGCGGAGCATAAACTCGGCGTAGCTATGCCCCGGCCGCAAGTCGAGCACATGCGGTCGATTCATAATCGCAAAGACCATCAGCAAGGGAATTCGCTTTTGCTCTTCCTTGGGCACGACGGGAGCGTAGCGATAGAGCTTGGCTTTGTTCAGTGTCCAAATGAGCTCTTTAGGCGTCTGTGCGATCTTGGCGTCGGTCGTCAGCAGCCGATTGAAGTGCTCGATGTTTTCTGCCGCCTTATGCCAACCCGCACACAACTCCAGGAAGGTGGGGATGTGAGGTGTCGAATCGGACTCTGTTGCCGTGTGGCTCATGTTATTTTTCTCCGCATTGCGAAGGGCGTAGGGCCTCGTCGAGCTTTGCGTCGAGATCGTCCAATCGCATTTCCAGGTTCGTCAGCCGTTCTGCCATCCGTGTCACATCGTCACGGCTGGGCATGTTGAGTTGTTCAAGCGTCTTGGCCATGCTGTCTTCCATCACCTTGCGAAAGGGTCCAGAGGTAGTCAACCAAGTGTTCAACATAGCCCCGGTTGCCTCGGCATAGGCGTCGGTATTAACCAACTCGATCATCATCTTTGACCAGGCATCCATGTTGGCATCGCGCATGCCCTTGAACATCCCAGTCGGATCGAAGGGATTGAAGTTGCCATTTGTGTTCGTCATGCCGTTTCCTTCAACTCGTTGTCATGTCGTGCCAAAGTAATTCCATCACTAATCGCTAAGCAAACGCCCTACATAAACGCGCCGCCGTTAACATTGATCTGCTGCCCTGTGATATAGTCGCCATCTGCGACGAGGAAGATCACCGCTTTGGCAATTTCCTCGGGATGTGCAAAGCGGCCCATGGGGATCTTGCCTTTGATCTGCGTTTGTATTGGCGGGGGCACCGCGGCGAACATGTCCGTATCGGTATAGCCCGGCGAAACTGCGTTGACCGTGATTCCCGAATGCACCAATTCCATCGCGGCTGTGCGAGTAAAGGCGATAATGCCGCCCTTGCTGGCGCTGTAGTTCGCTTGCCCAATCGCAGGGACTTGGCCGTTCATCGAACTGATGTTGATGATGCGTCCGTAGCTCTGCGCCGTCATAAACGGGATCGCGGCAGACGTACAGAAAAAACAGCCACCCAAGTTCGTCTGGATCACTTCGAGCCATTGTTCGTCGGTCATTCTGGGAAGCATCGCGTCTCGCGTGATACCGGCGTTGTTCACGAGCACGTCCAGGTGCTTGAACTCGGTCGCAACTTTCTCGACCATCGCCCGAGCTTCCTTGGGATCGGCGAGGTTTGCTTTCGCGAGCATGCAAGTTCCTCCGAACGCCGCGATCTCGTCAGCGACTTCTTGCGCCTTGGCTTCGCTGCTGGCGAAGTTGATCGCGACTTTTGCGCCTTCGCGAGCCAACTCCACGGCGATCGCTCGACCGATGCCTCGCGAACCTCCCGTGATCAACGCCGTCTTTCCTTCCACTCGTCCCATCACTAACTCCTTCGATTTCAAATTGATTACTTGTTGCCTTGAGTCGCGTAGTCTGACTCTCCGAGTCGGGCTGCTGTCGCAATGTATTTAGCCATGTTCAAAGATCGCTGCGATGCCCTGTCCACCACCAATACACATCGTCACCAAGGCTCTCTTGCCACCGGTTCGATTCAACTCATACAGTGCTTTGATCACCAGGATCGCACCCGTCGCACCGATCGGGTGACCAAGCGAAATGCCGCTGCCATTCGGATTCACTCGGTCCATCGGTAACTTGAGTTCACGACAGACGGCGATCGCTTGCGCGGCAAACGCCTCGTTGACCTCGAACACATCAATGTCGTCGAGCCCAAAACCCGTCTTCTCGAGCAACTGCTTCACGGCGGGCACTGGACCGATGCCCATGTACTTGGGATCTACGCCCGCGTACGAGTAACCAACCAGCCGCCCCATGGGTTTCAGGCCGCGTTGTTTCGCCAGTTCGGCATCCGCCAGAACTACTGCGGCAGCAGCGTCGTTGATGCTTGATGCGTTGCCCGGCGTTACGGTTCCTTCACGATCAAACACCGTCGGCAACCGAGCGAGCTTCTCGACGGTCGTGCCATAGCGAACTGTTTCGTCCGTTTCGAACGGCACCATATCGCGTTTGACCTTGATGTCGATCGGCACGATTTGAGCTTTGAAATAGCCGTGATCGATGGCCAAGCCCGCTCGACGGTGGCTTTCCACGGCCAACTCGTCTTGATCCTGACGCGTGATCCCATACTTCTTCGCGACATTCTCGGCAGTAACGCCCATGTGACAGTCATCGAACGGGTCGCTCAACGCGCCGACCATCATGTCGACCAGTGTCGTGTCGTTCATGCGGGCACCAAAACGCATCGCTTGCGAAGCGTAAGGACTGCGGCTCATGTTCTCCGCACCACCCGCCACCGTGACGTCTGCGTCGCCGAGCATGATCGTCTGTGCAGCGGTAATAATTGCTTGCAGGCCGCTACCGCACAGTCGATTTAACGTGAGCGCGGGCGTTTCGTGAGGCAATCCGCCCTTAACGCCGGCGACTCGTGCCAAGTAGTGGTCGTGCGCGTCCGT
>CAUJKL010000398.1 GCA_963204995.1 Planctomycetota bacterium
CGCGTTCACCATATTTCAATTCGTGTCCCGGATCGCCGTTCACGATATCGACGTTGAAATACTCGCGCCAGTTGCCGCTCCATCCCGGCCGCTGAAACCGCTTGATAATCAATACAATTGCGTAGATGTGATTCGGAATGGAAGCCAGCCAGGCATTGTATTCTTCGGTATAGTCGGGGGACGGCGAGAGCAGTTTAATGACGCTTCCCAGCGAACGCTTCACCGAGAGGACCGGGCGACTTGGCTGCTTCGCATAGTCCCTATCGATATCAGCGGATGGCTGCCAACGCGACGAGTAGTCCTTTGAGAAGATCTCATCGACTCGATTGAGATCGCTCTCCAGATCGGCCACGAAGATCGGCCCGTAGTGCATATGGTCGACGAGCGACTTGCTGATTTCACTGTTTCCGCCACCCGAGACCGTGCAAGGTTTATGGCAAAACACGCCTTCGCCGACGGTGCCAATTAACCGCCAAGTCGGCGCTGCGGGGTGCTTCTCCAGGCGTAACTTGTAACCGGAGGGTGCCATGTAGACACGTCCGGGCAACAGCGGGATCGACTCGGTTGAATCGTTACGCTTCCACTCGATCCGTTGTCGCTGGACGCTCACAAACGCATTCTCGGGAATATAGATCAACTGTGGAAATCGTTTATCGACGGCATAGCCTTCGAGTTTGACCTCGATCCCGTCCCCGTAATCATGGACGACGTCGGCAAAGGTGCGGTTGTTGTACCGCTTGCTGTTGACCTGAAACTCGTCACCCAGATTAAAGCTTGGAAATGCAATCGCTCCGCCAGCGTGCTCTTCCTCGACGTTGCCGAACAGATTAGCTGCGTAACTGATCTGCGTCTTGACTTCTTTTTTGCAGTAACCGAAATAATTGTCTGCGATGATCGTGATGATGACGCCTTCGGCCGTGCGGCATGTCAGCTTGAACGCACCGCCATGGTTGTACAACTCCGCTTCGTCTTTCCTACACATTCCATCTTGCTGCTGTCGCGGCGTGGCCTCTTCGAAGCGGGGCAGCCCAACTTCTTTTTTCGTGACCTTCGTTAGATGCGGTGCGAGAATGACGCAGCCCGTATGGCCTGTCCAATGCTCAACGTCGAGCCCGGCATCGTTCTCCGGTAGAAAAGGATCTCCCGCATTGCCGAAAATCGATTCGACGAAGTCCAGGTTCGCCACGAAACTTCCGGGTGCGAAGAAACGCACTTCCATCGTCTTGCGCTGCGTGACGCCAGGCACTTCCGGGCAGACGAGCGGACGAAGCAATAGCGATACGATGGCACAAGTCGGTTTAGCTTTTCTCGACGTGAAGGGAAGCATCAGCGAGTCGTCAGGCGGCGTCAAGGCTCGCCGAAACAACTCGGCGAAGGTACGCTTAGGCACCGCGAACTTATCCCCGGCGATTGGCAGGCCCCCCTCGCAGACGTGAAATGTCCCCGTCGTCGTGCGACGATCGTTGATCGGGTTGTGCAAGACACCGTTCTTCACGCGATAGGACGTTAACAGTTCATTCGAGAACATGTTGCCATCCACCGGCAGTGACAACTCGCGCGCGATGCCGTGGCGATCCAAGACAAATGTTCGATCCGGCAATCGTAACTCGAAGTCCAGATCCAGATCGGAAAAGTGCGTCTGAAGAAACGCCTCGATCCGATCATCGACGGGACATCGCTCGTCCTGGAGTTGACGAGCTTGCTCGCGGTGGCGGTCGAGAAGTCCACGGGCCACTTGGACGAACTCGGCTTCACCTTCCTCCAAGACGCCCGGCCAGCCGTTGGCGATCAATTGAAGGTTAATGTAACGGAGGAGGCGATCTCGTTCCCCGCCCTCGTAATGCGACAGGACGCCCAGTGACTGCTTCAGGTCCATAGGTCTCTCTTCCGAATTAAAATTGACTTACGCGAAGCCGCCTCAGCTTTCGCACTCTCTCAGGCAAATCAAAAGTTGTCAATCGGACAGGACTTCCGCAGCCGCCGCAGATGTCGGAAGTCGACACAGCAGAATCCGCGATCGAGTTAGGAGCCCTTCCTTCCACGCTTCAGTCGATGGTGCAATTCGGGCTCGGTGAGAAACCCCCAATCCAGTGCCTCGTCTTGCTCGTATTGTTTGCCAAGTGTCTTAGCGGTCAGCGCCTTCGACAGCTCGAAGCCGAGGTAGAAGGCGTGTGCCGCGTCGATGTTTTTCGGGTCATGCTCTAACAGCTGTTCGAACAACAAAAATGGATCCATGTCGCTCAGATGAAGTCGGGCGCTCACAAGATGCAACTCGCCGCCCTCGGCGAAGAGTCGGTAGTTGTTGTCCTTGATCTCGCTGGCCAGGCGGTCAAGTTGCTCGTTGCCATAAGCTTGTGTCGTCGTATCGCGAAGCAGCACGAGATCGCTCGAAACATGTTTGGGCGGCACACCCTGACGGATCGCGTAGTGGACCATGCGCCGCGCAAGATCGCACTCGCGGACACTCGTTTGTGCCCAATGAATCACCTGCGTCGTCAGCACGCTGCGAACGCCCAGCTCTTGACAGAAACCGAGCAACAATAGATTGATTGCCGCCGAGTCGGCATCCGTCAACTCGGTCAAGTTGCCGATACCCATCATCATCTCGGCATCAGGATAGCGGCGACGGACTTCCAAATAACGCCCCAGACTGGCTGCGAAGCCACATCCGATCGGCTCCAGGATCGGATCGATGCGCAATGGCACGCCAGCGGTCGCGAGTCGATCGATTGTTCTGTCCAACTCGCCAAGCGTTGCGAAATCGTCCGGGATCACGACGACCTCACAGCCCCAATCACAAGCCGCATCGCGATTGCTGCTATTAACGGACAGGACGAGTTCGGCTCCGGCTTGTACGGCGGGTGCAATTTCGAGCGGGTTCAGGCTATCAATCGAAACACGATGCCCGGCATCACGTAATGCCTTGACACAATCGGCGACTCCGCGCCACGCTTCGCCCGGTTCGCAACCTACATCGATCAAATCGGCACCGCCTGCGCGCAACTGGTCCGCTGCGGCAAGAATCGCATCGAGACTCAATCGCGGTGCGTGGTTGATCTCGGCAATGATGTCGATGTCGTAGGCACTCAAGTCGTCAATTGCAAGTCTCTGTCTTCCGAAGAATTCGGGCAACCGCCGCAAATCCTTGGGCCCGCGCAACACAGGCACTTTGGTCGCAGTTTCGATTTCGCGAAGGTCACCGCCACAGTACCCTGGCACGATCACTTGAGTCGCGTGACTCGGTGCCTGAACTCGCTCCGCAATCCACTTCGGCGTCATCAGCGCCGCGACCGTGATCGGCAGTACGTCGATCGAGTAATCGAAATCTACCTGCGGTTGCAGCTTCTCCAGGACGTCGCGCAACGCACGTTCGGCAAGTCGACCGGTGACAAAGTGAAAGTGATCAGGCATGCGCTGAGTTATAGCACATTCACTTCACTTTCGTGACGATCGGCTCACGCTCCGCGACGTAACACCGCAGCGATCTGTCGAGTAGCGCCAACGCACCGGTAACGGGCGGCGGTCCATCTAATTCTGGGTAGATGTCGTGAGGAGACTCCGCAGCGGTGTCGATGAACAACCGCCAACGTAGCCCTTTCGCCACCGCGGGAAGAATGAACTCGCGAGCGTTGGAGGTCGCGTTAACAAGGAACAGGCCTTCGCGACCACCGCTGTTCTTTGTGTCGCCCTCGACATCTTGAGGCGGCAGGAGCAGGCAGATCAATGCCGCATCGTTCCCATTCCAATCGACCGCAACGCCAAGTGCATTGAACCAGCTGACATCTGGCAGTCCATCTTCGACTAGCGGCTTGCCGGAAAGAAAGTGCTTGCGACGAACCGTGGGTTGCGATCGGCGAAAACGAGCCAAGCTTTGAAAGAACCGCACGAACTCGGCGTTCTTCTCGACTAGAGTCCAATCGAACCACGAGATGTCATTGTCTTGGCAGTACGCGTTGTTGTTACCGCGTTGTGTCCGACGACATTCATTCCCTGCGACAATCATGGGTACGCCCTGACTGAGCATCAACGTAGCCAGCATGTTCTTGATCTGTCGCGATCGCAGCGCCGCGATTGTGGGATCGTCGGTCGGGCCTTCGACGCCATAGTTCGCACTGTAGCTGTTGTTGTCGCCATCGCGATTGTCCTCGCCATTCGCCTCGTTGTGCTTATGGCGGTAGCTCACCAGGTCATTCAGTGTAAAACCATCGTGCGACGTGATGAAGTTGATGCTGTTGTAGGGTGTTCGCCCAGTGCCCTGATACAAATCGCTCGATCCGGATAAACGCATGGCGAAACCGCCCAGTGTTCCAAAGTCGCCGCGCCAGAACTGCCGCATGTCGTCACGATAGCGCCCGTTCCATTCGGCCCAGCGCCGTTCTTCTCGCGTGTCGTGCCAGCGCGAGTCGCCAAACGACCCAACTTGATAAGCGCCCGCTGCATCCCACGCTTCGGCGATGATCTTGGTATCGGCCAGCATCGGATCTTCGGCAATAGCTTCGACAATCGGAGCGTTGGGGATCAAGTCGCCGCGCCGATCGCGATTCAAGATCGAAGCCAGATCGAAGCGGAAACCATCAATGTGAAAGTTATGCACCCAGTGGCGTAAACAATAGAAGATCATTTCGCGAACGATGGGATGGTTGCCGTTGATCGTATTGCCGCAGCCGGAGTAGTTCGAATACGTGCTGCCCCCATTGCCCAGCATGTAGTAAACGCGATTTTCCAGCCCCTTGAAGCTCAGCACCGGGCCCAACTCGTTGCCTTCACAGGTGTGATTGAAGACCACGTCCAAGATCACTTCGATGCCAGCGCGGTGCAACGCTTTGACCATCTGTTTGAATTCGCGAACTTGAGCACCTGGCTCGGAACTGACCGCATAGCCGCGATGCGGGGCGAAGAATGCCATCGGATCGTAGCCCCAATAATTCGGACGCTCTAACACCTGGCCATTGGTCCCACGGATCGGAAACTCATGCACCGGCATCAACTCGACTGCCGTGATACCGAGCGATTTGAGATAGGGGATTTTCTCGATGACACCGAGATAAGTTCCTGGGTGCTTAACGTCGCTGGTTTTGCTGCGAGTGAAACCGCCGACGTGCATTTCGTAAATGATGGTCTCGGACAGATCGCGGCAGAGGTGCCGGTCGCCTTCCCAGTCAAAATAATCATCGACGACAACC
>CAUJKL010000399.1 GCA_963204995.1 Planctomycetota bacterium
TAGGCCTTTCGCATGGCCTCCAGCGTGTTGGTCCAACCCTTTGGCTCGACACCCGTAAGGTGTTCGAGCAACGCATGGCGAACCGCCTCGCCGTTCTCACCGCGAACATTGGCCAAAGTGCCGTCGGTTGGGAAGGTGCGGACATCGGATGAGTAGACAATCAACACACACTCGTCGACATCGAGATGCTGCAACCAGGTCCGCGCAATTTTTTGGGCTTCTTGCCAGCGATCGCCGCCACCGTTCCCGGCCTCTTTCATGCTGCCCGATGCATCGAACAACACTGCAACTCGTTTCAACGTGCCGTTAATCCCGACCAGCTCTCGGTTGATTCGCGTTTCGACCAGCAGTTGCTGTTGGAACCGTTTCTCGGCATC
Organism: Planctomycetota bacterium; assembly: GCA_963204995.1. Lineage (GTDB taxonomy): Bacteria > Planctomycetota > Planctomycetia > Pirellulales > Pirellulaceae. The sequence goes on from CAUJKL010000399.1 coordinate 378, forward strand.
GGTCAGTTGAGTCGTCAGAGTCGCTTTATCGGTTTGCAAGCCCTTGAATATCTCGGCGGCACGTCGCAAACGAGCCACGTAGTCTTCGGCCTTGGCGGATTCCGCAGCAGCTTTTTCTTCGAGCGCCTTGAGCTGAGCTGCGGCTACCGCTTTCTCTTGTTCGCTGAGTTTCTGCATCGCGACCAATTCGATACCGGCTGCATTGAGCTTGGCTTGCAAGGAAGCCACGATGGTGTCGAGATCGTCGGCTTGCTTCTGAAGTCGCTCTCGCTGCGTTTCAACATCTTTCAAAGCCTTGAGTTTTTCATTGAGCTGTGCCCCGAGCGTCGCAAGTTGATCATTAAGCGTTGTCTTCTCCTGCGTGAGCATGCTGGCTTGTGCCGTCAAGTCCTTGGTCTGCTTCTCCAGATCCGACTTCGCCGTCTCGAGACTCGACTTCTCGATCTTGAGCCCGTCGAGATTGACGTTCAACGCAGCGACGAGAGCGATCGTTTCGTCGAGTTGCTTCTTTAACGCGGCTCGTTCTTCCTGCGTGATCTTGAGCCTCTCGGAAGTCGCGTCTAAAGATCGCTTGCTGGCCGCCAGCTGTTCATCGAGCGAGTCGCGCTGCTGCGATGTCTCACCCAGTTCGGCACTTGTCGAATCCAAATCCTTGAGCAAGGTGTTCGCTTCCGCCGACTTGGCGTCGAGAGCCTTCGACTTCTTCAGCAGGTTGCTGTTCAGAAGCAAGGCAATCAGCACCACCAACACCATCGTGAACAGTGTCACGTCGTTGGTGGAAATCCAGCCGGCCAGTCCGGCCTCACCTGAGTTTGACGACGCTCGTTCAAGTTGCATGGCGGTTTCCTCCCGTTGGGTATTCCATTATTCAACCGCACGGCCGCGAAGCCAACCCATCAATGTTCCGCTGGAACCTGCCGCCTCGATATGCCCGTTGGTGTGCTGCGCCAGCACTTCGCTAATCTGGGCCGGTAACGCGGCGATCGCATCGGCAACGTCGGCGGCCTCGGCCAGCGATTTCGTAATTCGCTCCACGTTGCCACCCGCCTGGCCAAATTCCTGCATCGCTTTCGCGGTTCGTTCCAGCCCTGCGAGCGTCTGATGAAGTTCGGCGAGTCGCTCCGTTGCCGGTTCGACACCCCTTTCAATGAAGTGAGCAAGCTGTGACGCGGAGGCGGTGAACGACGCGGCGGCTTCGCTAAAGGCCCGCTGCGAAGGATTCACTTCGGCGTTGACCGTTGCTTCGAGCTGTGCTCCCGATTTTGAGAGCCGATCGATCGCTTCGTAGAGCGTTTGCTGAATCGGACTCATCTGCTCGGCAAACTCCGATTGCTCGCTCATCACTTTGCTGAACAGAACGGTTCCTTCCGTCACAGCTTTTGCCGCCGCTTGAATTCGAGTCGACGAGTCTCCAAGAGCGCTCATATTGAGTGCGGTCAACGAATCGATCGACTCACGATGGCGCGCGGCGGAGGGAATGAAGTCCTGCTCAATCGATGTGCGAAACGCGGAGACGGACACGTCGAGACCGGCGACCGCTCGCTGACCGACGGGAATGAGAGCGTTAAGCGCCTGGGCTGACGCTGCCGTGGCATCGCGGACGTGGCGAAGAGTCTCGGGCAGATCTTTGATATCGGTGCCGAACACTTGGACGATCTCTCGAAACTCGGCGGCGGCGTGTCGTATGGCCGAAGTGGATTCGACCAAGCGGTGAGCGTTCTCGGACTGATGGTCCGCCGATTCGGAAACGGACTTAGCCATCCGCTCGATGGCCGCGATGGCTTTCACGGTCGCCGCCTGAGTGTCCAAACCAACCGAATACCAAATCGCGGAATCGAACCAGGTGCGACCGATCATCCGCATCGCTTCGGCCCGACCGCCAGCAATGTGCAAGAGCCATTGGTTGATCAGCGCGAGTACGGCACCGGTTCCCACACCGGCCACGAGCGGCGTGACAACATCAAGCATCTGATCCAGGCTGGGGTCTTCTGTCTCGGGGAGTTGGATGAAGGGAAATCCGAGTACGGTGAGAATCACACCCAACAAGGGTGCCATCACACCCATTCTCTGAAGCAGCAAATAATCGGAACTGCTCGCGATCCTGGTATCGAGTTCGTGCAAGACATCTTCGCGAGTGTAGTTGCCCGGTGTGGTTGTTCCCGCCGGAAAATTGCTATTCACCCACTTGAGCCAGGGGAAATGAGCGGCCAGCTGTCCAATGTTCTTCCGTCCGTCGCCACCCTTTTCAACATCCTCGCTCAGCGCGGTCAGCGTCTTTACGTACTTGCCTAGCCAGCGAAAGAACCGAACGCACAGAGTGATCTGGACTGCAAAGAACAGCAAGCCGACCGCCAGTACGATCGACCAGTGGCTACCAATCATGTCGGGCAGAGCAGACGCGAGCAAGAAATTCACTTGGCAATACACCATCGTTGGAGGAAGGCAGGACGCAAACTATGTGAGCCCCTATCAACCACCATTCTAATCAGGCTGTCAACTGGGCAAATTGGGGGAAACTTCGCCGCCTGTTGCGTTTTTGCAACGTATGTTTACACAGCGACTCGCAGAGCGTGTCGTTTCTCCCGACTGGAATTCGATTGGAGTGGTTGTGGTGGTGGCACGGCTAACATGTTGCAACTTGTTGACGATTGTGGCAGTGATGCTAGTTGCTTCGACTGCCATGATACAAACAGTCGAGGCGGATAAACACAATGCACTGGAAGAAAAATTGTTGGCAGACGCTGCCGATGGAGTGCTCGACGACTTTTCTTTGCTGGAAGGTGCCTTAATTGCGAGTGGCGTAACCGATGCCGGAAAGATCGCGCAGTACCGTTCGGACTTCGCAGACCGCACCGCAGCTCTGTCGAATGTGTGTCGTCAGGACGAGCCAGAGATGACGAACTCCGAGCGGATCTATGACTTCCTACACAACGAGCTGCTGACTGGCAAATATCACAGCACTTGCACGGAACTGAATCGGGCCTTCGACAACGGCGATTACAACTGTGTCACAGCCACGATTTTGTACCACTGCATCAGTCAGGCACACGGCCTGTCGCCAGTTGCCGTAGCGACGAACACACACGTCCGCAGCCGCTTTCTCGGAGAACCGTCGTTCGACGTGGAGACTACTTGCCGCGATTGGTTTGATGTCGCTCGTCGCGATCCGCACGCGATGAAGTTCCGCGCGGAACAGCAAGTGACGCGGCAACTGACAGAGGTCGAGCTACTTGCCAAAATCTACTACAACCGTGGCGTTTCGTTGTTGGAAAAGAAGTCGTTCGCCAGTGCGATCGAATTGCTGCGCACCAGTCAATTGCTGGATGCCGTCGACGTGCCGACCCGAGAAAACATCGCTGCCGGTATGAATAATTGGGCCTTGGAGGAATGTGACGCCAAGCATTTTGAACGTGCCATTCAACTGGTAATCGAAGGTGCGAGTCAGTATCCCGAATTCGTTCCTTTCCTGGCAAACGATGTTCACATTCACCAGCGTTGGGCCGTCGCTCTCTGTGAGCAGTGCCGCTTTGCCGAAGCGATGCAGGTATTGCACACCGCCCATTTGCGGCGATCCGACGTCGCCTTGTTCGATCGCGGACGCGCGGCGGTGCTTGCACAATGGGCGACTTCGTTGTTCGAGAATGGCCAGCTCGAAGACGCTTCGCAGTTATTCGCGGAAGCAACGAAATGGTTCGACGAGTTGTCCGAGATCTCTCGTTGCCGATCGATTGCCGTTCAAGAAGCTGCCGCCAGCCTGGCACGCCGAGGCCGTAACGACGAAGCGAACAGACTGGTTCGTTGGGGCGGAGAACTTGATGCTACGGTTTCCCAATTCTAAACGCCGAATTCCTGCCTCGCCCGCCCGTGATTTGACGAGGGTCGTTCTGTGACGTATATCACTTATGGCTCTTTGTGATTCGCCATCCGTGGCAAGCTTCCAAAGCAGACAAAACCTCGTCATTGCCGATTCTCGGACAGCGACGCGTTCACCTCGACCTGTCTAGACATCGCGAAAGGGAACCTCCGTGCAAAACGAATCGCCTAGCCATGCGCGCCGTCGGATTGGCGTGGATGAACAAATCGAACGGTGCGTTCAATTTGCCTTGCGTGGGGCGTCACCCAATCGAACTCACGACGAGCGGCGGCGGCAGAAGCGACACCCCTTTCCCTATCCAGTTCGCTTGCTGCCGGTAAACGTAAGCGGTGATGTGCTCGGCGACCCGATCGTAGTGCTGGGCAAGCATCTCACGAATCAGGGGCTCGACTTCTATTACCAATATCCCGTATCACACCGTCGCGTAATCGCCAGCTTTGAATGCGAGTCGAATGATCGCGTGGAAATGTTAATGGACCTCACCTGGTGCCGGTTCGGCAAACACGGCTGGTACGAAAACGGGGGCCGCTTTCTGTCTGCGGTCAATTCACCATCGCCCGGCCGGATATTGCCTGTTGTCGCACAGGTCAATACCGTTGTCACCGCGTTAAACGCGTGCCTTCCCTAGAAAAGGTCACGCGCCATCGAGTGGTGTCTATTCCGAAGCTCCGTCGGTTCCTTGGGGAGCTTCCGCTGCCGGAGCTTTGGGCGCGGCCGCACTTTCGGCTGCGGGCTTTTCCGCCGCAGGTTCGGTCGCAGCGGGCGGTGCGCTCTCGGACGCGGCGTCCGGGAACAGTTCGGCGAGTTTCTCGCCGAGTGCTGGGCCGCGAGTGTTCAACGCGATCGCTGTTCCCTCGCGATCGACAAGCACTAGAAAGGGAATCGCAGCGACTCCGTTCTTCGCCACCATCGGATGCTCCCAACCGACGGCGTTTGGATCGGCGCTTACGATGCTCGGCCAAGGCAGCGGTTGCAAGGACGTGAACTCTTGTAGTGCTTGAATTTCATCGTCGATGTTAACGCCGACAACCTCAAAGCCGCGTTCGCGATACTTCTCGTAGTTAGCGCGGATGTTTGGCATTTCTCGAAGACAGGGGCCGCACCACGTCGCCCAAAAATCGACCAGCACGACCTTTCCTTTGTATTGACTCCAGTCAAAGGGAGTGCCGTCGAGCAAATTGCCTTCCAACACAAACGGCTTGCCGACGATTCCAGAACGTAGCCGATACTTGTCGATCGACTCCTTGATCACTTCGCTCATCTCGCCGTTCGTCGTTTTGCCAAGGGATGTTTCAAGCGCGTCATACACCTTGGTCGCAGCCTCCTCATGCTGACCTTCCAGCATGCTGGCGATTTGCATCAGGGTCTGCAATGTCGTGGCACCAACCTGTTCGCCCGAGGTTAACTCGCCGAGCGTCTTGGCAAAGGCATCGATCGCTCCTTCTTCGTTATCGGCGACTGCACTCAACTTGGCCCGCAAGTCGACTTCAGCGAACTGTGCCTGTTCGATCAAAGAATCGGCAGCCGCCTTAAGCTGCGGATCGTTCGTCGGTTGGACCAACCCCGCCGTGTATCGCATCAGCTCCGCCGCCTCTTTGTTCATGCCTTTTTCGATGAACCGAGCGGACACTTCGAGTCCGAAAGTCAGCAGTCCGCCTTCTTTCGGTTGCTGTTCGGCGAGTTTCTTAAACGCGTCGATGACTTGTTGAGAATCTGTCACCTGCCCTTCCGAGAAGCCATTGAGCAACATGCCAAACGACTGTTGCCGAGCGAAATCTTTAATCTGTGCGCTAGGGTGCTTCTCAAGCTCCGCGATAAAGACGCCGAGTTGATCCAGCGCACCCTTGGCTCCCTGCTGCGAAACGCCCATGAGCGCTTCGATCTTAGCTCCGGCCGCCTCCTCTACTGCGTCGTCGCCCGGATTCTGCTCGAGTAGCATATCGACTGCTTGAATCACTTGTGCCTGCACATTCACAAACTCAGCAATCACTTCTTCTCTGGTGCCTTCCTTCAACTGCTGTTGGCGCAGACGACGAATCACGCTCAACAACTGCTCGGGGGTCGGCTGAACCATGTCCACAGGATTCGCTTTACCGGCTGGAGTTTGGTTAATCGGCGAGGGACGGCTCGGCGGAACCTGCTGAGGCGACGCTGGTGTAGCGTCGGCCACGCTCAATGGCGGTGCAGCCTGGGCAACGTCGGCACTCTCCGACGCCTCGCCGACTTCGTACTTCGTCGACTTGGAAGTTATCGGAGTGGATTCAGCACCGCATCCGACGAATAGAGCACATAGTCCTAAAGTGCCGAAAGAGAAACCACAAAGACGGAACGACGATGCGGTCGTGAAGTTGAATGACATGCGTTTACCTCATTGAAGAAAAAGTTGCCAGCATTCTAAGCGATATAGATGCGGGCGGCTGCGCGAGTTCCAACCAAATGGCAGAAAGGCGATCGGCCAGATCTTCTTGCCAACGGGGCTTCGCATTTGCAAGTTTGGAATTGTTTAGGGCGTTGCTTTTGCGGCCTCTTCGACAGGCCCGAGAAGTGAGGCCAATTGGCGTCCGAGCTCGCCGCCACGAGCTCCCATTGACACCACTTTACCTTCGCGATCCAACAACATCGTGGCGGGAATGCCCATTACGCCATAGTACTTGGCCATTGGATGATCCCAGCCAGCACCTTCCTTGAACAGGCAAGCCCAGGGAATCTTCTGTTCGGCGAGAAATCGTTCCAGGCGTGCTGCGTCCGAATCCAGGCTGATACCGACAACTTCGAATCCCTTGGCGTGGTACTTGTCGTAATTCTCCTTGACGTTCGGCAACTCTTGAATGCACGGGCCGCACCAGGTCGCCCAGTAGTCAACCAACACCACCTTGCCGCGATACGCTTTCCAATCGAAAGTCTCGCCGCCGACCAGGGTGCCTTCAATCTTCATTTCCTTGCCGGGCAGATCGAGCCGACGAGCGATCCCCGTCATCTTTTCTCCGTACCCTGCCAACGTTTCGTCTTTGCTCAGCGAGAAGACTTTCCCGAACTCGCCATAAGCCTCTTTGGCAAGTTCGATGTTGCCGGTCTGCTCGACCACTTGGCCGAAGGTGTAGGCGAGCCCGAGATCCTGTTGCGTTAAACTCTTGGCGGATTTCAGATGCGTCAATACTTTCTGGTAGAATCCGCTTTGCGTTTCGGCGTTGCCAGCTTGAACATCGGCCAGTCCCAGCTGCAACTGAATCGCACTCGCCTTGCGGTACGCCTCGGAAGTCTGATCTTTCTCTAACTTGATGATCCGAGTCGAAGCTGTCTCTAACGCCTTACGTGCATTTTGGCGATAAGCCAGAACTTCCTCGGTCGTGGTCGGTCGATAGGTTTCGAGCCCCTTCAGGAACTCTAGAATCGCGGCAACGTCACCTTCGGGAACGGCGTAACGATCGACGGGTTTCGCCACTTCGTCCTGAGCCCGCAGCACACCTGGGCCAGCACCGCTGACGAGAAACGAAGCAACGATGAGCGCACAACAGCATCGACGAAACATAGAAGTCTTCCTTTGCGGCAGATATTTCGGTGTTCAGGCGGGAGATTCAAGTATTGCACGAGGGTCGCCAAGGGACAACCGGCAGCAGGGCCGACAGTGTCGCTGCAACCTCCACCATTCTAGGTTGAATACCTACGCGTACGGTGGGCTAGTTCACAGTTCCGGCCCACGGCAAATGTGGCCCGCTGATTTTACGAGGGGGAGTAGATGCTCCTGCCGCCATCCACTGGCAGGCACACGCCCGTGATAAATTCGTGTTCGATCAAGAAGACCGCAGCATCGGCGATGTGGCGAGGCGATCCCGACCGTTTCACAAGCGTCTGCTCAATCGCGGCTTGCTGTTGAGGTTCTGCAAGACCTTCCGGAACCATGGCCGGTCCTGGCAGGATCGCGTTGACTCGGATATTTGAATTTCGGCTGGCGAGTTCCACGGCCAGATCTCGCGTCAGCGTGGGGATCGCTCCCTTCGACGGGAAGTACGCAGAGTAGTCCAAGTACGGTCGGATGACCGCCCAATCTCCGATATTGACGATGGCACCTCCGTGGGCTTGGGATACCATCCTTAGTCCAACTTGCTGACAGCAGAGAAATGTCCCGAGCGTGTTGATGTCGAAGTGGCGACGAACGTCTTCAGTGGTCACTTCTTCCAATCGCTTCGACTGCCAGATCGCGGCACAGTTGACGAGAACGTCGATGCGGCCGAAGTGAGCGTCGACGCGGTCGACCATCTCGTGAACTTGCGTTTCGTCGCTGATGTCGGCCTGGACGACGAGCACATTCGTTCCATCGTGACGCAACTCGGCAGCTGTTCGCTCTGCATCTTCGGTGGATCGATGCGCGTGGATCGCGACGGCGTATCCTCGCTGGGCCAGCGAGCGGACGATGGCATTGCCGAGTCGAGGCGCTCCGCTGCCCGTGACAAGCGCGACCGGATGCGCGGTGCCGAAGACAGCTTCAAGCTTGTTCATTGGGCAAGCCGTGTCGATGGAATCGAGTGATGATGTCCCACGCTTCTTCTGGCGTCTCCGCGAAGTCGATGAGATCGAGATGTTCGTCGGCGATCACTCCCTCGTCGGCCAGGAACTGGAAGTCGATCACGTGGCTCCAGTACTCTTTGCCAAACAGGATGATCGGGATCGCTTGCACGAGGTGTGTTTGTCGCAGCGTCAAAGCGTCGAACAATTCATCCAGTGTCCCAAAGCCACCGGGGAACACGACCAGCGCCTTGGCTCGAAGGAGAAAGTGCATTTTCCGCAAAGCGAAGTAGTGAAACTGAAAGCACAGTTCCGGCGTGATGTACGGGTTCGGAACTTGCTCGTGCGGGAGTGTGATGTTCAGACCGATCGACTTGGCTCCAACGTCATACGCACCGCGATTCGCGGCTTCCATCACGCCCGGCCCGCCGCCTGTCGTAATCACATAGTCGCACTCGCCGTTGATTTGGCAACTAGAAGACACGAGACGACTGAACTCGCGAGCCGCATCGTAGTAGTGCGATTTCGCTAAGACGCGTTCTGCACGCTCGACGGCTCGTTTGGCTTGCGGATCATCGATTGCGTCGGCCAGCGCTTGCTGGGCTCGCGCGAGTCGTGATTCGGCCTCCTGCTGTTCGACAATTTGTGCTCCGCCGAAAGCGATAATCGTCGAGTTGATTCCTTGCTCAGTTAAACCCATTTCCGGCTTGAGCAATTCGAGTTGCAGTCGCACCGGTCGTAAGGCGGCCTGTTTCAAAAAGTCGGTGTCCTCTTCTGCGAGCCGATAACTCGGCGAGTTAAGGATGGCGTGCGTGTTGCCTTCAATGGGTCTGGGCATGGGAGTGGCTTTCCTCATCGTATCCGGGAGTGAGTCTCGCGATTTCGCGAAGTAATTCGATTCGACAAATTCATTGGGAGCGGCGAGACGCGTTGCCAGCGTGCCAAACACGATGCTGACGGCGGCTGCGATTCCGAACGTGGTAATCGTCGCGTCGGCACCAAGCCACGGGAAGTTTCCAACAAGCCAACCCCAAATCAATAAGAACACAAACGTCATTACCGCCAGATGACCCGTCCACGGAACCCGCGCACAACTTGACAACCATCGAGACGCGATCGTCCACAACAGATCGCTTAGCGAAGCCAAAGCGACCAGCACACAGACCGCTTGCCAACCAAGGAACAACCCCGTCAGCGCGACCGCAGGAATCTCGGCGGAAAGGAGTCGCTGTCGAACTGGTTTACCCAAATTGGCAACGAGCAAGCCGAGTGACAGGCCGACAACGAGTCCAAGCAAACTATTGAGAAGGCTAACTTGCCAGGGAAACAAAGTAAATCCGTCTTGCCTGTTTAGAAGTGCGACAGAGTGGAACGCAATCGGTCGCAGCGGAAACCAAGTGAATTGAAAGTTCCCTGGCAGCATCGGCACCACTGCCCAGATCGAAGGTGCGATGACGCCGATAAATAACGCGGGTAGATACAATCGCCTTGGCGTCTGCTGTCGGTCGTACCGAATCATGGCTGCGCAGATCAACACGCAGAGCAGCAGAACGTGATAGGCGTACATCAACCACAGCGGCAACTCGAGGCCACGGTGATAACGATCGTCGAGGTACGGTAAGTTGCTTCCGCCGGACACTGGCTGTACGAACGCCAGTACCAGGAAGATGGCTGCGACAATGGCTTCGATCGTGGGGTATCGCGACGAGATCGGCAACGCACAGTGGCGGCACTGGGCGCGGAGCCACAGCCAACTGAGCACCGGAATGTTGTCGTACCACGCGATGTGGTTCAAGCACTTCGGACACTTCGAGCCGGGATACACGACACTCATCCCCGCTGGCACGCGGAAGATCACGACGTTCATAAAGCTGCCAACGTTGGCACCAAAGCACCAGATCCAGATCGCCAACAGCAGGTTTCCCCACCACGGCACGTATTCGTAGCCGATGCGGGCAAACAGCAGCGAGGCGATGGCAGTGGCGAGCAAATTCATTTACAGGTATTTGGCCAAGGGCCCGCCGCGAGTTGCCAAGGCATCGATCTTTTTGGTGACTTCGGCGTCTTCGATCAAGGGTGGTGCGTGATGTGGTTTGATGCGAGCGTCGATGACAAGGCTGCCACGACATCCCCAGTGCTTGTGGTGTGTCGAGGCATCAATTCCATACACATCGGCGGCCGGATTGCTGCGTGTGAAGACGACCCACAGGAAGTTACTTAACGTGCGTGCGGTGAAATCGCTCTCGTCGACTATTACGATTAGAGGGAACCGATTGATCGCGGCGTCATCACGAAAACCGTTGCAGAACTTCTCGACAGCAACATCGCTACCGCTGGCATCAGCCGCATAACTCGGCCCGCGGATGGCTAACACTCCTGGCAGGCACACCTTCGGCTCCGAGAACCCGTCCGGCAAACGCAAGTCACCTTCGATCGATCCGGGCAACTCGCGAACCGCCGGGCCGACTGCCGCCATCACAACCTTCGAGCCTTGGTTCAGTCCGCTGCCCGAGTAATCGAGCGTGTCGATCGTCGTCCGAGTTTGAAAGTGCAAGTCGCGACGCCAATCAACGCGTTTCAACAGGTGACACAGGAACGACTCAATATCGTATATGTCCAAATCGGGATCATCATCGCGATCAACGATCAGCAAGTACTTCGCCAGTGACATCTGACCTTGGCCCAAAACCGCATTGGCTTGCGTGAGCAACTCGGCCGGCTCGTGTTTCTGTTGAAAGGGGGTATAGCGTTCGCTGCCGATGGCCAACATCAACGGATGCACCCCAGCCGCGTCCACCGCATGAACCGCGTGGATCCCTGGAATCACCGTGGGGATGATGGGGCCGGTCAAGTCATGAATCAGCTGGCCAAACACCGTATCCTCTTGCGGCGGTCGCCCGACGACGGTGAACGACCAAATCGCATCCTTGCGATGATACACGTTGTCGACGGTTAACACGGGGAAGTCATGGGCCAGACTGTAGTAACCGAGATGATCGCCGAACGGTCCTTCGGGCAGCATCTTGCTCGGATGCACGGTGCCGCTGATGCAAAAGTCCGCGTCGGCATATATCGCCGGTCGATCCTTGCACGCAATCATGCGGATACGACGCCCCGCGAGCGCGCCCGCGAAAGTCAGCTCCGACATGCCTTCCGGCAGAGGCATCACCGCCGACAGCGTCATGGCTGGCGCTCCGCCCACGAAGATATTCACCTTGAAAGGTTGTCCAGCGCGGATCGCCTTCGCCTGATGAACGCCGATGCCTCGATGGATCTGATAGTGCAAACCGATCTCGCGATCGGGTTCGTAGTGACTCCCGGAAATCTGGATGCGGTACATACCAAGGTTCGAGTGCATTAGCCCCGGTTGCTCGACGTCTTCCGTGTAAACTTGTGGCAAGGTAATGAACGCACCGCCGTCGTTCGGCCAGGAAACAAGTTGTGGCAATCGGCCGATTGTGGTTTCATTCGCCAGCACCGCTCCCCTGGAGCAGCTTCGCGGCAACATGCCAAGTGCGGTCAGAGGTGCCTTCCAGTATCGAGTCGGCCGCTGCCAGAAGTTGTTGGGATCGACCTTCAGCTCGATTACGCGTCGCACCGACTCGTACGTGTCTCGAAAGATGAATCTCGCTCGCTCGATGGTCCCGAACAGATTCGAGACCATCGGAAAGCTACAGTTCTTCACGTTCTCGAACAGCACGGCGGGACCGCCCGAGCGGTAGACTCGCCGCTGAATTTCAGCCGCTTCCAGATTCGCGTCGACTTCCTCAGCGAGCCGGACCAGATGGCCATTCTTCGCGAGGTCATCCACGCATTGTCGAAGCGAGCGGTAAGTCATGTCGAATACGATTCCTTCGGCCCGGAGGGTCGGCACAACTCTTGCCGGGGCTGTGAAGCCCCGGAATAGGTCGCTCTCTTGAATCGAAAGCCCCGATAGGGGCGACAGTCGATGTGGTCGATCTTCTGTGCCGCCCCTTCCGGGGCTTCACGGCAGAATAGTATTCGAGTCCGGGGCTTTACAGCCCCGGCATGGGATGTATCAGCCCTGGCGGGCTTGTCGATCGAGCAAGTCATTTGGCTAAGATTCCCGAGATGTGCGAAGCCCATGCTGATCGCAGCCTTACGCGGATGCACCTGAATACACAGGATTATTACGAACCGCGAATGCTTCACAAGTGGTACGCGTATTTGATATGTTGCTGGCTTGCAATATTCCGTCCAACGAAACGGCTGAGGAAACGTAATGACGATCGATCTTCGCGGACACAAGGCGCTAGTTACCGGCGCAACGCAAGGCGTGGGCCAAGCGATGGCCGAGGCGTTAGCTCGGGCCGGTGCCGATGTGCTGATTCATGGGCTGAATGCCGACGAGATGGCTCGTGAGGCGGTGGCCGCGTGCAGGAATGCGGGAGTGACTGCCGAATTGGTGACGGCGGATTTGAGCGGCCCGACGGGGACTTGTGTGCCGCAACTGTTCAATCAAGCCGTGGCGATCATGCCCGGCATCGATATTCTGCTCAATAATGCCGGAACCTTCATCGACACTCCGTTCTTGGACATGACTCTCGAACGGTATGAATACACGATGCGATTGAATGTTGCGGCAGGTTATTTCCTCACGCAAGCCTTCGCTCGCCGTTGGATCGAGCAAGGCGTGGCGGGCCGAGTTTTGTTCACTGGCTCGATCAACGGAATGCTGGCCGAACCCGATCATACGGCGTACGACACGTCGAAAGGTGCGGTCGCCACGATGGTGAAGACGCTGTGTGTTTCGCTCGCGCCGCACGGCATTCGAGTCAACGGCCTAGCTCCCGGACTTGTGCGGACGCCGCTGACGAAAGCCGTCGACGAAGATCCAGCCCTGCTTCGCTGGATGAAGCTGCACACGCCGAACGGCCAAGTGCCTGGACCAGATGTGTGCGGCGAGGCAGCTGCGTTTTTGGTCAGCGACGCCGCGCGACACATTCACGGACAGATGCTGCTGGTTGACGGAGGTATGAGCATCTGGCAGCAACCCGACCCGCCGAAAGGGTTTTAATCCTTCAGTTGGAAGAGTCTCTTCAACGCGTCTAGCAGTCCGTGATGCGTGCCGCTGTGAGCTTCGTCTCGCAACGACTCCAGCGGCGGATGCAACAGCTTGTTGACCACGCGATTCAGAGATTGCGTGATTTCCGCTTTGGCAGCGTCGTCGAGACCGGGGAGTTTCTTCAGCAGCCTCGCTAATTCATCCGCCTTGACGCGATCGGCCTGTTCTTTCAGGCGACGGATGGTGGGACCGGTTGCTCGGTGATGCAACTCGGCCATGAACTTCGCCGTTTCGTCCTCGATGATCCGTTCAGCCTTGGGCCATTCCCGCTCGCGAGCGCGTTGATTTGACTGACACGTTTCTTTGAGATCATCGATGCAATACAGATACACGCCAGAGAAATCGGC
>CAUJKL010000400.1 GCA_963204995.1 Planctomycetota bacterium
GGCGGCGCCCGGTGTGGGGCTACACTGTGTGTGAGCTGTGTGGTGTGTCGCTGGGGGTGCCTGTGGTGGCTTGTCCAGCTTTGAGTGCCCGTGCAATGTTCGCAGGGCTGGCCACGCCAGCTGGGGCACCCACACTCCAAACTCAAGGTTGACAAAGCACCAGCCCTTTCCATCTCGCGGCCTGGCGAACAAAATGGTGAGTTCCCGCGTCTGACTGAATCGCCATGTGCCGCTTTGAAAGCGAATTACCAAGAAACTCATGCCCGAATCTGCTCCACGACTTGATATTCAACGCATCGACACCCGTCGTGATGACGTTCAAATGGCGCTCGGCGGGTTGCGCGAGAAGCTCAGTCCGCGAGGAGATATCGTCAGCGAGGCAGGCCGTCAGCGAACAATCGCCGTGTTTGGCGAGCCGCTCTCGCCGCAGCAAGTCGTCGAACGAATCACTCGGGAAGTACGCGACGAGGGGCTTCCTGCATTGCTCCGGTATACCGAGAAGTTGGACGGAGCCACACTCACGGCGGACACGATCCGAGTAAGTTCCGACGAAATCGCCAAGGCCCATGCGGCGGCCGATCCCGCGTTTCTCGCCACGATCCGTCGCATCCGTGACAACATCGTCGAGTTCCAATCGGCGATCCTCCACAAGGATGTCGAGGTAACTCGCCCGAACGGCGTCTCGCTTCGTCAACGCTACCTGCCGCTGGAACGCATCGGCATCTGTGTGCCTGGCGGTGCGGCGGCCTATCCTTCCACGGTGCTGATGACGGCGGTTCCTGCAAAAGCGGCCGGAGTCAAACAGATTGTCGTCGTGGCTCCACCAACTGACTTCGGTGCAAACAATCCCGATGTATTGGCCACTTGCCACGAAATCGGCGTGACGGAAGTCTATCGCATCGGTGGAGCACAGGCCGTAGCCGCGATGGCTTACGGAGTCGAAGGGTTGCCGAAAGTCGACAAGATCGTGGGGCCAGGCAACTTGTTTGTCGCGTTGGCGAAGAAGCACGTGTACGGCGAAGTCGATATCGATTCCATCGCGGGGCCGAGCGAAGTCGTTGTGATCGCCGATGGCTCGACGCGTCCGGATTTTACGGCTGCCGATATGTTGGCCCAAGCCGAACATGCACCCGGCGCAAGCATCCTCGTGACGTGGAGCGAAGCGGTGCTCGAGGCCACGGCTGCGGAACTCGCGAAGCAAGTCGCGAAGCTCGCTCGCTGTGAACTGACGGTTCAAAGCTTGCAGTCGTTCGGTTATTTGATTCTTGTGCGAGATGAAGACGAGGCCTGTGCCATCACCGACGCCATTGCTC
Organism: Planctomycetota bacterium; assembly: GCA_963204995.1. Classification (GTDB taxonomy): domain Bacteria; phylum Planctomycetota; class Planctomycetia; order Pirellulales; family Pirellulaceae. The sequence goes on from CAUJKL010000400.1 coordinate 1,314, forward strand.
CCGAACACTTGCACATCGCGACCGACAACGCAGCCGACTTAATTAAACGGATTCGCAACGCGGGAGCCACCTTCCTCGGCAACTACTCGCCCGTCGCGTTAGGCGACTATGCCGCTGGTCCGTCACACGTCTTGCCCACCAGCGGCACCGCCCGTTGGGCATCGGGGCTGACGGCCAATGACTTCCTCCGCACCGGCAGCATTATCTCCTACAGCGAAGCCGCCTTAAAAGCGATCGCCCCCGCGATCCAAACGATGGCCGACAAAGAAGGCCTCACCGCCCACCGAGCCAGCGTCGACATCCGACTCGACTGAGATCCGAAATCCGAAATCCGAAATCCGAAATCCGAAATCTGAGATCTGAGATCTGAGATCTGAGATCTGAGATCTGAAATTTGAAATTTGAAATTTGAAATCTGAAATCTGAAATCTGAAATCTGAAATCCCCATGCCCGTTCGCCCCAACATCGCCGCTATGTCAGGTTACACGCCGGGTGAACAACCGCAGGCGGGTAAGTTCATCAAACTGAACACCAACGAGAATCCCTATCCGCCTTCACCCAAGGTCACGCAAGCGATTCAGGCCGTACTGGAACAAGGGTTGGCAAAATACCCCGATCCGGTCGCCAACACGTTTCGCCGTCGGGCGGCGGAAGTGCTCGGCGTCGAGCCCGATTGGATTCTGTGCGGCAATGGCAGCGATGACATTCTGACGATTCTCACCCGAGCCTATGTCGGCGAAGGCGATTTGCTGCGGCTGCCGTTTCCCAGTTACATCCTGTATCGCACGCTGGCCGAGATTCAAGGAGCCCGCTTCGATGAAGTTCGCTTCAATGAAGACTGGTCGCTGCCCGACACCTTCAAATCCGCAAGTGATCGATTGAAGCTGGCATTCCTGCCGAACCCCAACAGCCCGACGGGGACCGTGATCGCTCCGGCCGAGATCTTGCAGATCGCCGAAGCACTTCCCTGCCCACTGCTGGTGGACGAAGCGTATGGCGACTTTGCCGAACAGAATTGTATCGAACTGGTTCGACAGAACGAAAAGGTGATGGTGTCGCGGACGTTGAGCAAATCGTATGGCCTGGCGGGACTTCGATTCGGCTTCTTGATCGCTCAGCCGCAAGTCATCGAAGAGCTGATGAAGGTCAAGGACTCGTACAACTGCGACGCGCTGTCGATTGCCGGTGCGACGGCCGCGATAGACGATCAGGCGTGGTTCGTCGCGAACCGCGCCAAGGTGCTTGCGACACGCCAGCGGATGACGGCGGCGCTAGAGCAACTCGGATTTTCGGTCATCCCCTCCCAAGCCAACTTCGTCTGGTGTACGCACCCGACACGACCGGTACAACCGCTCTACGAAGAGTTGAAAAGCAACCGCGTGCTGGTCCGATACATGAACTATCCGGGCTGGTCTGATGGTTTGCGAATCAGTGTCGGGACGGATGAACAAGTCGACGCTTGTACCGCGTTGCTGAAGACGATGTTCGAACGCCAGAACTGAAAGCAGTTGGACCATGTCGCGTACCGCGAAAATCAGCCGCAAGACGAACGAAACCGAGATCACTCTCGAACTGAACTTCGACGGCAGCGGCAAGGCGCAAATCCAGACGGGCGTCGGCTTCTTCGACCACATGCTCGAGTTGCTGACACGTCATGCGGTCATCGACCTGAGTGTCGCGGCCAAAGGCGATCTGCATGTCGATCAGCACCACACGGTCGAGGACGTAGGCATTTGTTTTGGACAAGCCATCAAGCAGGCTCTTGGCGACAAGGCCGGGATTCGCCGTTATGGTCATTTCACGCTGCCGATGGAAGAGACGCTCGTGACGACTGCGATCGACTTGAGTGGCAGGTATTTTCTGGTATTCAACGCGGACTTTCCGGCGCAGAAGATTGGCGAGTTTGACAGCGAATTGGTCGAAGATTTCTGGCAGGCGACTGCGGCCAATGCGTTGGCGAACCTGCACGTCGTGCTGCACCACGGGCGCAACAGCCATCACATCAGCGAAGCGATCTTCAAAAGCGCGGCCCGAGCGTTGCGAATGGCCATCGAGACCGACCCTCGGATGCCGGGAGTCCCCAGCACTAAGGGGACGCTTAGCGCGTGACGATCGC
>CAUJKL010000401.1 GCA_963204995.1 Planctomycetota bacterium
TTGCACAACAAAGCCCAGCGTCGCGCAGCGCACGCTGGGTTGACGTCAGATTAGGTCCGACGAACCCCAACGGGGTTCGACAGGCTGACTGTGCAACCCTTTCAGGGTTGAAACCCGTTGGCTTTGCAACCCAGGGTGCGCTGCGCGACCCTGGGCTTCGCTGTTGAACCGCGTTGCGGTATCTGAAATGCGTCTCTTCAAAACTAGCGTGTTCGGCTCACCGAAAATCGGCGGACGTTGCCATGTTCCAGTTGACGCCAGCCCTTCGGTTCGCGACAACTCAGGCACCAAAAAGCTCTCCTTACCCTTGCGGCCGGTGCATTATGGCTTCAGCAGACGACGCGGTCACACAACTCCAGCAAGGAAGTTTGCGCAACGCCAGCTTCATCGGGTTGCTGTTGACGCAACTGCTCACCGCAACCAACGACAATGTTTTTCGCTGGCTGGTGATCGGCATCGGCAAGGACTACTACCCGGATAATGTCAGCGGCGTCCTCACGGCAGGCTCGGCTTGCTTTCTGTTGCCCTATTTGTTGCTGGCCGCTCCCGCTGGTTATCTTGCCGACCGCTTCAGTAAACGCACGGTAATTGTCGCGTGTAAAGTCGCGGAAGTCGTAATCATGGTCATGGGGATCGGGGCGATACTGCTCGGTGTGCCGTGGGTGTTGTTCGTAGTAGTGGCGTTGATGGGGGGCCAGAGCGCGCTGTTCTCGCCCTCCAAGCTGGGCTGTATTCCGGAGATGCTGAAACCTGAAAAGATCTCGGCCGCGAACGGAGCGATCGGACTGACGACCGTGATCTCGACGGTCGTGGGCACGGTGGTCGGGTTAATGCTGAGCGATGTCACGGGCGACAAAGGCCAGGAAGGGTGGTGGATTTCGGCGATCGTGTTGATCGGGATCGCAGTGGTTGGCTGGCTGTTCAGTTTGCTGATTGCCAAGTTGCCGGCTGCCGACCCCACGCGGCGAGTTCCGTGGGACGCACCACAACAGACGTTCCGCGATTTACACGTGCTGGCTTCCGATCGTCCAATGCTGCGTGTGGCGTTAGGGTTGGCGTTCTTCTGGTCGCTCGGGCTGCTCGCCAACTTGAACATCGATCAATTCGCCATGGAAGGCGGTGCGCTGCATGAATCCGACAAGGCTCCGCTGATGATCGGCTTAGTCTTCGGCATCGGGTGCGGCAGCGTGTTGGCAGGCATCTGGTCGGGCGGGAAAGTCGAGTTGGGAATCGTTCCGCTCGGTGCGGCTGGCATCGCCCTCTGCTCGATGCTGTTGTTTACGGTGCAAGGGATCATCATCACGCCGAGCGAATCGGTAACGTTCGGCTTCGTCGTGGCCTGCTTGTTCTTGACGGGACTCGGATTCAGCGCGGGACTATTCGATGTTCCACTCAGCTCTTACATGCAGCATCGCAGCCGCCCCGAACAACGCGGAGCGATCCTGGCGGCCAGCAACTTTCTGACCTTTAGCGGTATGTTAGGCATGTCGTTTCTATACTTGGGAATGCGGATGCCGCAGGCCAGCGGCGAGCCTTTGCTATCGGCACCGCAGGTCTTTCTGGTCGGAGGACTGATGACGCTGCCCGTGTTTCTCTATATCGTGTGCCTGCTGCCACAAGCGACCGTTCGCTTCGTTGTCTGGCTGCTCAGCCGCACGATCTATCGAATACGGATCGTGGGGCGTGAGAACTTGCCACAAACAGGCGGCGCGCTGCTGGTCCCGAATCATGTTTCGTGGATCGACGCGATCATGCTGCTGCTAACCACCTCGCGTCCCATCCGCATCATCGCTTATGCCGGGAATTTCGACAGTCGCCTGATGCGGTGGTGGGCCAACTTGTGGGGAGCCATCCTGCTCGGAGACAATCCCAAAGCGATCATCCGAGCACTGAAGACCGCCACCGATGCACTAAACAACGGCGAACTCGTTTGCATCTTTCCCGAAGGTGCGATCACACGAACCGGACAGCTGCAAGCATTCAAACCCGGCATGATGAAGATCCTGAAAGGGACCGACGCGCCGGTGATCCCGGTCTATCTGGATGGATTGTGGGGGAGTGTATTTAGCTTCGACCGTGGTAAATTCTTTTGGAAGTGGCCACGACGCTGGCCCTATCGGGTTTCCATTCACTTTGGCAAGGCAATCGCGGACCCTGACGATGTCCATCACATCCGTCGCATGGTTCAAGATTTGGGAGCAAAGGCTGTGCGAGAACGCTCAGAAAACACCGTGGCTTTGATCGACACGTTCATTCGAAAATGCAAGAAACGCTGCTGTAAGGTCAAGGTCGCCGACTCGATGGGCGGCCAGTTAAGCGGCGTGCAGCTGCTGACTCGGACACTCGTCTTGCGTCGGCTGCTGCGACGGCATGTTTTGCAAGATAACGAGCAATACGTCGGGCTATTGCTGCCGCCCTCGCTCGGCGGAGTCGTCGCCAATATGGCGTTATCTGTCGATCGTCGTGTGACCGTAAATCTCAACTACACCGTGTCGTCCGAAGTCCTCAACGCTTGCATCGCACATGCCGGCATCAAGCATGTGCTGACCAGCCGTAAATTCATGGAGAAGATGGATTTCGACCTCGATACCGAAGTCGTGTATCTCGAAGACTTCAAGGACAAACCCACGACCGGCGACAAACTGTGCTCGGCTGCCGCCGCCTATTTGATGCCAGCCGGCATGTTAGCCCGCTCGCTCGGCGCGCATAAGACGCAAGGCAGCGATGTGCTGACCGTGATCTTCACATCCGGATCGACGGGAACGCCCAAGGGAGTGATGCTGACGCACGCCAACATCGCTTCACAGGTGGACGCCATCGAGCAAGTGGCGAGTTTGACGAACCGGGATGTGTTTATCGGAACGTTGCCGTTCTTTCACTCGTTGGGCTTCACCGTGACGCTGTGGGCGGTGATGACGTTGGATCTCAAAGCCGCTTATCACTTCAGTCCGCTGGACGCCAAGCAAGTCGGCAAGCTGTGCAAGGAACATCGTGGCACACTGTTGCTGTCGACCCCGACATTCCTGCGAGGCTACCTGCGACGTTGTGAACCGGACGAGCTTAGCTCGCTAGAAGTGCTCGTCACCGGAGCCGAGAAATTACCCAAAGACGTCGCCGACAAGTTTGAAGAGCGATTCGGCGTGCGCCCCGTCGAAGGATACGGTACCACGGAGTTGTCGCCGCTCGCCTCGGTTAACATTCCGCCCAGTCGCTCGGCGGGCATCGTGATCGATTGCAAGGAAGGAACCGTCGGCCAACCGGTGCCTGGTGTCGGTGCCAAAGTTGTCGATCTCGAAACCGGCGAGGAACTGGGAGCCAACACGCCCGGCATGTTAATGATCACAGGCCCCAATGTGATGAAGGGCTACCTGGGGCGCGAAGACTTGACGGCTGAAGTGATCAAGGACGGTTGGTACGTGACGGGTGACGTCGCCGTGATCGACGACGAAGGTTTCATCAAGATCACGGGCCGCGAGAGTCGCTTCTCGAAGATCGGCGGCGAGATGGTGCCACACATCCAGATCGAGGAAATGTTGAACGAGTTGCTCAACGCCCAAGAGGCACTCATCGCCGCCGTGACTGCCGTGCCTGATGCGAAGAAGGGCGAACGGCTGATCGTGTTGCATACGCAACTCACTCAATCGGTCGACGACCTGCGAAAGAGTTTGTCGGGACGCGGTTTACCGAATATCTACATCCCCTCCGCTGACAGCTTTTGTCAAGTCGAGTCGTTACCGGTGCTCGGCACCGGCAAACTCGATCTGAAAGGGATCAAGCAAGTTGCCCTGGAGAAGTTTGCTGCCGGAGAAAGAGAAGCGTAGGATCGTCCAGGAAATAACTTCATGAAACGAGGTGGCTGGGGCTGAGTCCGCGAAGCCCCGGCTTACCCTGAACTCCAATCAGCCGTGGCGTCGAAGACTCCGCCACAGCCACCCGCCCGCTACTCTGACGCACGCTCGCATACCTTCCGCCACACGACTTTGTCGTCGTCGCGGTCATAGAACTCTGACAGCACAGCCGCGACTTCGTAGCCGCATCGTTCGTAAAAAGCTCGGGTCGGCGTGTACTGCGGCCGGCCCGAGGTTTCGATGTAGATGTGGCGGCCACCGCGTTGCAGGATCTGGCGTTCGGCTTCGCGAAGCAAGATCTGGCCAATGCCTTGCCCTTGCCAGTTCGGATCGACCGCGATCCAGTACAGGTCATAGCTGCCGAGCGTACAAGCGATTGGCCCGTAGCAGGCATATCCGGCAACGCTGCCATCGATCTCGGCGAAGATGAAGTAGTAGCCAGCCGCTTCGCCCTTGGCCAGTGTTTCATCGACCAGCTCGACAGCGACGTCGACTTCGTCCGGGCGAAAGAAGCCGGTTGTTTCGACGATCCGCCGCACGGCGTCGCGATCGGATGGCATAACGTGACTGCGAAGAGTAGCCGTGCTTTGGGACATAGGTTCGTCTTGAGTGAGGTGTGCAAACCGTGGCGACAAGCATCCTTGCTTGTCAGCTCACAAGCTGGAGGCCTGTGCCTACGCGTCTTGGATGCCATCCATCAGGCCACGGAAAAAGTTCTTGGCATTCTTTCCTAACGTCCGAGTGCGGTAGCCGCCTTCCTGGACGACCAACGTCGGTAGGTGCAACGATCCCAACATCTTGCCGTTGGCTGCAAAGTCCTTCGGCCCGAGCGACCACGTACCGGTCGGATCGCCCTTCGCTGGGTCCAACCCGAGAGCGATCACAAGAAATGCTGGATCGAATTCGCGCACGGTTTGAATCGCTTTCGCCAGAGCCTCGCGGTACTGGGCTCCGTTTTGCGATTCGGGCAACACAATGTTGAGATTGAACCCTTCACCAGCACCCTCACCGCGTTCGTCCGCGAAGCCCGTGAAATACGGATACGCGAAGTCCGGGTCGCCATGAATGGAAATCGTGAGCACATCGGAGCGTTCGTAAAAGATATCTTGTTGCCCGTTGCCATGGTGATAATCGACATCGATGATCGCCACTTTGCCGTGCTGGCTGAGATACTGCGCTCCGACGGCCGAGTTGCTGAAATAGCAGAAGCCACCGAACGAACGCCGCTCGGCGTGATGGCCGGGCGGGCGGACCAGGGCATACGCAATGCGGCGACCGTCGAGGATCTCGTCGGCGGTGGTCAGCACACAATCGACGGCCCGCTTCGCTGCCGGGAAGGCATTGCGATTGATCGGCGTGAAGGTGTCGATGCAATAATAGCCAGCGCGTACGGCCAACTCCTTGGGAGGACGGGCTACATTGCGAATGGGGAAGACGTACGGATAGACGGATTTACCCGCCGGTGCATTCGCACAGGCAACCTGCAAATAGTCTACAAAGTCTTTGTCATGGACGGCCAGGATGTGCTTCATCGGATACTCTTTGACTGCGACCGTCTCGACCATGCCGCTGCCTGCAAGTTCCGCCGTAATCGCCTTAATCCGTACTGGCGACTCCACGTAACCGCGTTCGCGGATGTGGTGAATATCGTGTTTGTCGTTGATCGCCATCGCGATCGGTTCTGGCTTCAGCGGTGCGGCGGGCTTACGCTCGACAGGTGCTTTGACATACCGTGGTTCGCGGATGCGGACAGGGTCATCGCGATAGGACTCGACAACTTTACGTACGTACTCCGGCGTACACAGATGGCTGTATTTTCCTTCGAGTATCGACTTGGCTACCTCACGAGCCAGCGAAGCCTTCAAAGGCTTGCCCGAATCCAGATCGTCCCAGACAAGATATGGCAGATTGTCGGTATCGCCGTTGGGAACCGGTGATTCATACGCGGTTCCAAGGATCGGGCGAGCGCCGTATTGTTCATAGAATCGCAATCGCGCCGCGTTCAGCTTACGGATCGTCGGATCGCAGCAGCGATCTTCGTCGTCCGGCAGGCACTCGAAAAAGACGCCCTTGGCCTGCAAGGCCACGGCTTCGTCGCGGACAAACTCATATAACGCCGCACCGATGCCACGGCCGGGCACACTTTTACCGGCTGCGAGGAAGTCGAGGTAGCAGAAACCGATCTCCGGTTCGTGCAACACGATCGCAAAGCCGGTGACGTGGTGCCGTGAATTCTCCGCGACGGAAAGAATCGTCCGAAAATTCTTCTTGAATGGATTGCGGAGCCGGGCCGCCAGGTGTTCGATGTCGCTGGCCGGTGCATCGGGAAACTGGCTGTCGAAGATTTTGCGGACTTCTTCGAGTGCCGTTCGATTGACCGGCAAGACATCGTCATAGATTCGTCGTATTCGAAACATGGTGAATCCGTTCGAGATGAAACGTAGGACAGGTAGCTCGATGTCGCTACGCTAAGGCCGCCTGAAGGCGGAACTACAAACACGTAAAAGCGGTGCCGCAGTGACCGCGTCGTCGATGATCCGTTGAATTGCGTCATCGTAGCTGAAGCCAGCTTGTGCAACAGCCGCCGCGAAACCTGCATCGGGTGAGAGGCAGGGATTGGCGTTGATCTCCAGTATCCACGGTTGGCCGCTGCTGTCTACGCGGAAGTCGACGCGAGCGTAGCCGCTCAGGTCAAAGAGCGCCCAACACTTTAGAGCCAGATCCGAGACTTGTCCCAGCAGTTGCCCATCTGTCGCTGTAAAATCGAAGCTCCGTGGGGTCTGTTGATACTCGAACGAGTCCTGATCCCATTTTGCCTGGTGATTGACGATTCGCGGCTTGTCCGGCGGAAACGACGAGAAGTCGATTTCTGCCGGCGGCAGGACTTGGCCGCCGAGCAGCGACAGATTGAACTCGCGTCCTTCGATGAACTGTTCGGCGAACAAGGGCCGCCCGATCTGTTGTTCACGGTCGCTCAACTTGGCTGCGAGCGTTGCCGTATCATCCGCGTTGACTACGGCCTCGTCATCCATGCCGAACGAAGCGTGTTCCAGCACGGGTTTGAGAATCCAGCGATTGTCGTCGTTCGCTCCGCGAACGAACGCGTCTTTCGCGGAGCGAAAGGCGACAATCTCGTCCGCTCCGGTACAAAGCCACGCCGGCGTTGGAAATCCAGCCTCGTGCAGGCGTTGTTTGGCCGTCAGCTTGTTGGACGTCGCCAGTATCGCGTCGGTGTGCGTACCCGTGTATGGCATGTGAAGGGAGTCTAGCAGCATCGTCGCCAGCGTCATTAAGCGATCGGTGCCACCAAGCGATTCGACAAGATTGAAAACGACGTCGGGCTGAAGGGCTATCAACCGTTGCTTTACGGTGGCCAAGTCGAGAGTACAGCTGACGCAAGTGGTCTCGTGTCCCAGGCTTTCCAATGCAGCGGCGACTGCGTCCCGCTGCACCAGCACGTCTCGATCCTCGACGGTCGCGTCTTCACCGGACTCGTGGTAGAGAACGACGACCTTCACCGCTGGCCTCCCGCGTGGGCAGGTTCTACTGTGCCTACCGCGGTCGCTTTAGGATGCACCTTGCACCGGCGTGCCGCTGAGTCAACGATGCGGCGGATGAGTTCGACATACTTCATCTTGAGCGCGGTTGCCAGCATCGGCAGATCGGAGTGTGCGGGATGCAAACCGGCCAATGGATTCGCTTCCAGGAACTGCGGTTGCCCTTCCGCATCAGATCTCAAATCGATGCGTCCGCCATCGCGGCAACCGAGCGTTCGCCACGCGACTAGCGCAATCTCTTCGGCTTGCCGGACTTGTTCATCCGACGCGGCATCGACGAGCCGGTACTCGACCAGCTCCTCGCAACGCTCTTTGTTGACGTAAGAGTACACGTCTTGTTCGGCCTCTTCACGCAGAACGATCTCCAACGTGCCAAGGCAGTAAGCCTCTTTGCCAGTCCCCAAAATGCCGACGGTGAATTCGCGACCCGGGAGGTATTCTTCGACCAGCACCGGCTGTTGATAGCGATCTAAGAGCTGTTTGCAAACGATTGCCAATTCATCGACATCGTTGACTCGCGAGGCAGGTGTCACGCCTTTGCCAGTCCCTTCGGCAATCGGCTTGGCGAACAGCGGAAAGTGAAACGGAGAGTTTTCGACCAGTTCCACAATACCTTCTTCATCCGTGACGACGGCAAATCGAGGCGTGGGCACGCCCACATTGCGGACGACGCTCTTGGTGACTCCCTTGTCCAAACACACCGACATCACACACGGATCGGCGAACGTATAAGGGATCTCGTACAGGTCCAGGATGGCGGGCACCTGCGCCTCGCGACCCGTCCCGCGCAGCCCTTCGCAGATGTTGAAGACCAAGTCCCAGCGATCGCCGCCAGCGACTCGCTGAACCAACTCACGCGCGTGGCCGATCCGGTCGGTCTGGTGGCCGAGCTCTTGCAACGCATTTTCGATCGAGTCGATCGTATCTGCTCGATCAAACTCCGCCGTTTCTTCCTCGCCGTAACCTTCCGCCAGATACTGGTCACGCAACTCGTAAGTGATGCCGATTTTCATAGGTCCGTACTCTGGGAGCTCGTGGTCGAGGACACGCAGCTGGCCAACTCACCTCGATCGATGGGATAAGCAGCTTCGTCCTGGGCCATTTGTTGACTAGTTTTCTCCACGCGAATCTCTTCGTAAAGCTGCTTGTGCCAGCGTCGTGCGTCATCGATCTTCATGTCTAACGCGACGAGCAACTGCTGGCCAGGGCGCAACAACTCCACAGGGCAACCGCCTGCTAGTTCGTCGCGAATTCCCCGCTCGTCGTAATCGAACGGGTACAGCCGGCAAACGAGCGGTCGAACCTCTAACGGTAAGGTACAGCCTTGTGGCCCGAGTAGCGAGCAGTCGTTGTCTGCCGTCTTCTTGAGCACGCGACGGCTGTTGTCTTCGCGAAAAATGTGTTCTTGCCACACCGGGTCGTCGTCTTCTTCCAGATACACCGGGTCTGTCGGCACGCGGAAATGCCAGAAGTCACGGCGACCGAGATGGTTCCCAATTCGCTCGGCATCACCCGGCGTTACGTAAATCTCGGGAGTTTGACAACACGTCTTCATATGCCGCGCGCAGCGGGCACAAAGGAACTCTTCGCTCGACATCGTTTTGGTCACCACCCTCGTCTCGATTCAATCCTTGGGATGCCACTGCTCCTTGGGGTGCCACTGATCCTTGAGGTGCCACTGCTGGCTCGCCCAG
>CAUJKL010000402.1 GCA_963204995.1 Planctomycetota bacterium
CCTTATCCAAGGAAATCCAAAGCCCTGAGGACCAAGTGTTCCTCAGGGCTTTTTTCGTTGGTGCGAATCGTGTGTGACCAAGCCTGAGTGAACTGCGGTTCTCTTCGTAGTCGCTCACCCTTGTTCGCCAGGAGCCAACGATGGTTTCAACTGCCCCAGCCATTTGCACAAGCCAACTTACTAATCGAATTCAGGCGTCTGGCGGCCACCCGCCAGTTTTTCAAGCGAAGACGAAGTTACCCCACAAACAGGAGAAGTTCTCGATGATCGTCGTCATGCAAAAAGGTGCCACGCAAGAGCAAGTCGATCACATGGTCGAACGCGTCGAGGCATTGGGACTCAAGTCACACGTTATCGTTGGCACCGAGCGAACCGTCATCGCGGCGATTGGCGAGAAACGCGAGCAAATGAAAGAGTCGCTGGAAAGCGGTGCGGGCGTCGCCGAAGTCCTGCCGATTCTCGCTCCTTACAAAGTCGCCAGCCGCGAGGTGAAGCCGGAGCCGACCGAAGTCGTCGCCGGCAGCTTACGCGTTGGTGCCGGATCGTTGGGCGTGATCGCCGGGCCCTGCTCGGTCGAGAGCGAAGAGCAGTTGATCTCAACGGCCAGGGCCGTGAAAGCCGCCGGTGCGACCGCGCTCCGCGGTGGTGCGTTCAAGCCACGCACGAGCCCCTACAGTTTCCAAGGCATGAAGGAAGAAGGCTTGAAGCTTCTCGCTTCGGCTCGCGAAGAAACGGGCTTGGCCATCGTCACGGAAGTGATGGCGTGTGAAGATGTCGATCTGGTTGGCAAGTACGCGGACGTGTTGCAGGTCGGCGCTCGTAACATGCAAAACTACCGCTTGCTCGAAGCAGTCGGCAAATCACCGCGAGCCATCCTGCTCAAGCGAGGTGCCAGTGCGACAATGGAAGAACTACTACTGGCCGCCGAGTACATTTTGAATGAAGGCAATCCCAACGTAATGCTCTGCGAGCGAGGCATTCGCACATTCGAAAGCCACACCCGCTTCACATTGCCCGTCGCAACGGTCCCTTACTTGCAAAGCAAGACTCATTTGCCAGTCGTCATCGACCCGAGTCACGGTACGGGGCACACTTACATGGTCTCCGCCGTTGCGGCGGCAGGCATCGCGGCCGGTGCTGATGGCATCATCGTCGAAGTCCATCCCGATCCCGAACGAGCCATGAGTGACGGCTATCAGTCGATGAACTTTGGCCAGTTCGAAGAGATGATGGTCAAGTGCCGCCGCATCGCAGAAGCGGTTGATAAAGTGATCCGGTGATCCAGTTACAGTAAGCGGGGCTGGAGCTCGTCCGCCGGTTGCTGACAGATGACCGAGAATCCATCATAATGTCGCGATCCTAAGACTCTGCCCCGACTCCTGGAGAAACGAAATGCGTCACTGCTGTAAGGCTGCCACGATCGTGTTGCTGGCGATTGCCTGTGTCAACTTTGCTTCCGGAAACGATTGGCCTGGGTTTCGAGGCCCGGCGGGAAATGGAATCGCCACCGACGAAGCACCTCCCGTCACCTGGAACGCCACGACGAACGTCAAGTGGAAAGCCCCCCTGCCCCGCCCTGCCAACGGCAGTCCGATCGTTTCAAACGGTCGCGTCTTCGTGACGTCCGCTCAAGATGACGAAGGACACAAGCGATCGCTGTACTGTTTCGATCGCGCGGATGGAAAGCAGCTGTGGGTACATACCGTCGACTTTCCGAAAACGATGCCGACGCACAAAACGAATCCATACTGCGGTTCGACGCCTGCGGCCAATGGCGAAGTCGTCGTCGTGTGGCACGCTTCGGCGGGCTTAGTGTGTCTCGACTTTGATGGCAAGGAGCTGTGGTCGCGAGACCTCGGCGAGTTCGAGCACATTTGGGGCTACGGCACTTCGCCGGTGATCTATCAAGACCGCGTGATCCTAAACAGTGGCCCCGGCGAACGAATTTTTGTGGCCGCGTATGACTTGCAGACTGGCAAGACGATCTGGGAAGTCGACGAGCCGCAGCAAGGCAAGAACGGCAGCGAGCGCGAGGACGGCAAGTACAAGGGCTCCTGGTGTACGCCGATCGTCGCGAACGTGGATGGCAAGGATCAAGTGATTTGCACGATGCCGACGCGTGTCGTCGCGTTCGATCCAAAAGACGGCGGAGTCATTTGGACTTGCGACGGGATTCGTGGACCGAAGGGCGATCTTTCCTACTCACAACCGCTGTTGAGTGACGGAATTCTAGTAGCGATCGGCGGTTTCAATGGCCCCGGGCTCGGTGTGCGGTTGGGAGGTATTGGCGACATCACGGAATCAAACCGTTTGTGGCGCAACGAAAAGAATCCGCAGAGCATCGGCTCGGGCGTGTTTCTCGACGGCTACGTCTACCGACCGAACGCCGGTCCTGGGACGATGGAATGCCTTGATCCAAAGACTGGCGAAGTCATTTGGACCGAGCGATTAGGAAACTGTTGGGGCTCCATCGTGTACGCCGCAGGCCGTTGTTACGTCACCGACCAAAACGGCAAGACGCATGTATTCAAGCCGAGTCCCGAGAAATACGAAGGGCTTGGTGCAAACGAATTAGGCGAGCCAAGCAACTCGACGCCGGCCATCTCCGATGACCAGATCTTCATCCGTACGTTTAATCACGTTTACTGCATCGGCGAGTAAGTGAAGAGCGGTTAGTTTTCAGCTTTCAGCTTTCAGCTTTCAGCTTTCAGCGGTCAGCCTGACGGCTGACTGCTGACTGCTGACTGCTGACTGCTGACTGCTGACTGCTGACTGCTGACTGCTGTAGGCCGGACCAAGGCTTTGCGCAGTTCCGGCAATCGAGTAACACTTCGCGCGTGCCGGAACTGCGAAGACTTGTTCCGGCCTACTTCAAAGCCGCTTGCCGACTTCGGCGACCATCGCGTCCTCGTCGGGGAATTGACCGGTGGCGAGCTTCGAATAGATCAACTCGCCGCCCACGGTCAACTCGAAGCAACCACCTTTCGATGGCTCAAGCTCAAGTGCTGCGATCTTCTGCTTATACGCGGTCAGAACTTTGGACGCCAAACTGACGGCCTTGGGTTCGTAGTTTCAAGACGAGCAGTAACGAAGATGGATTTTCACGGCATGTCTCGTTTGCGAAGAGAACGTGTGAATTAGTTGCTAGCGTCGACTAGCGATCAAGACTTCTTCTTTGTTTTTTTCTTCTTGGGAGCCGCTGCCTTCTTCTTGCTGGCGATCCCTTTCTTCTTCGGCTTCGCATCACCAAAGATGCTGCCCCATTGCTCCGAGTACTTCTTCGTCGTACCGCTGTGTAAAACCGTCACTGGCCAACCTCTCTAAAAACACATCCGTCCAAAAACACAAAATGGTCGCATGGGCGACCTTCTTTTGTCCAGTCGTACCGAAAGCTAGCGAGCTGGTCAAGTGGCAACTTCGCCTTGTAGTTCGAGTGCAGTATTCGTACAGTCCGCGAATCTATTCAACCTAGGAGGCGGAACGATGCGGGTGTCACAGCTACTTTCTGGGATTGTTGTGTTGCTATTGTCGCTCGGCGCGACGGGGCACTGCGATGAAGAATCGGCAACAGTTGAGCATTTCGGCGATCCAGCCAACTGGCACATTTCCGGAGTCGAAACATTCGACGCCAGTGCCGTCAAACAAAGTCTCTCGCGAGATTTCGAGGTCGTCCTCGCCGCACATCCGCGAGCACCGCGGTCGAAGCTGGCGGATGTGTTGCGCGAGCGGTTGCTCGAAGGTTATCGCAGCGTCGGGTTCGCAGATGCCTCGGCTGACGTGCAACTTGATGCGTCGACGGATGGCGTTCGCATCCACGTCCATGAAGGCACTCGATATCGCTGCGGAGCGGTTCACGTCGTTGGAGTCGACGACGAAGTGGCGGACCATCTGCGACGATCGTTAACCACAAAGCAATATCCAGAGAACGCCGTCGCACCGGTCATCGATGACACCGGCGTGCCTATCCGTTGGATCGACAAAGAAGGCGCAGAAGTCAAGCCGAACAAGGCCTTGTGGGCCGCCGGAAAGTTCGCCCCGTTCGACGTGCCGAAAAAGGCATCGATCACTCGACAGCTGACTCGCTCGCTCGCGGAGCTTGGCTATGTCGCAGCTACCTTTTCTCACGATATCATTTGCGACGGAACGACGGCCGCGATGTCAATCCAGGTACATGATCTTGGCGCCACCGCCGTGCTTCGCGAGATCGAGATCGTCGGGAACAAGAAGAACTCGCGGCAGGACGTGATCGACTACCTGGCACTTCGGCTCGGCGAACGAATCACCAACGAAGAGAAACATCGTATCTTCCTGGCACTCCGCCAATCCGCACGCTTCGTCAGGCAGCAGGTTGCAACCGAAACGATTTACAAACACGGTGCCATCAAGCTAACGATTACGTTGCAGGAATTGCCTGTCGCACCCCGCTTGTCCGATCCTTTGTCGCGCGAAGATCTCGCGCTGCTCAAGTTTCACGAGTGGGTGACACAGGGTGAGGGGCGACACCTCGATAGCGTTATTCAGACGAAGTCCGAACGCCTTAGCGTGAATTGCGTGATCTCGCCAGATTCGGGCGTCGTGGCAACACTTCGCGTCCGCAACGCGGGCGATGAGGAAAAACTGGTTGAATTGGCCTTTATCGCATCGAAAGAGGAGGCAACGCTCTACAACCTGCGCGATAAACGTTGCGTGTCGCTGCCAGTGGACGACGCCAAACTCGGCCTCACGACGGGACTGAATGTTGGCGATAATGCCAACAAGCCATTCAACGTTACGTTCGGCGCGTTGCTCACTTCGCTCGAAGAAGGCGAGGCGAAGCCTGCGGTCGAAATGAAAACGACGATGGAGCCCGCCTATTTCCTGGCCTTGGGTCGCTTACAAAATGCGGTTTGCTCGTGGGACGACGAAGTACTGAATCTGCGAACGGATCGCGGTCAGCTCACGATTGACTCGCGCTCGGGCCGCTTGCTAGCTCGTTCATTTACGGTCGACGACTATGGATCTTGTACCTACGACTATCGCGAGGGAGCATTCCAACAAGCCGTCGAACGACTCAAACAAGAGACAATCGGCATCCGCGATGAGTTCGATCCGAATCACCCGATCAGCTCGGTTCTACGCCACGCACCGTCGTTGCTGGAGTTGCTTGGCGCGCTTAATCCTGACAACGAACGACTACAGCGAGCGGTAGAGCCGCATGCGATTTCCGGCATCGAAAAACTGATCGGCCAAGGCTGGCTTCATCCGGCGGATCGACTTTGGCTCGCTCGCAATGAGTCGAAAGGCGACGACAAGTTTTCGATTCCCCCAACGACACCGATCACACTGTCGACCGCAGGCGTCGGGAAAGTCGCTGCGGCTTGGGCAGACACCTTGTTCTTTCGCGAAACATGGCCCGCTGCGGTGTGGCGCGAGGCGGCTTTGTTTCTCGCCGGACACCGTGAATACACTAAAGAGGAAGTGGGACGCCTGGCAAACGACGATTCGCTCGGGCCGATTGGTTACTGGATTCTAGCGGAACTTTTCCATAAACTTGCGTCGCCATCCGCGGCGGCTTTGGCGCAGCGCGGCATAGGGCGGTTGGACCGCAAAGATTTCGAACGCGATGCGACCGTACTGGCTGCAAAATGGGGAGGTGGACTGGGCAAACAGTTGCGAGTGATTGGCAGTCTGTCGGACGACGAAGTCGCAGCACTCGGACGACTGGTGGAGGATGACCCGCAAAAACTCGTCTCGGCCGTCCAACTGCTGCGGCAGATCGGCAACTACTCCGAAGATGCCAATCTCCAGTCGGCGCTTGGAAAGCTCTGGGCGAATGGATGGCAACGGCGAGTTGGTGAGCGGCTGTTGGAGATCAGCACAAGCCAGTCTCCGCGCGTTGCTAACGAGCGGACGAAGTCTGTCGAGTAAGAAGGCTGGTTCGCCCGCTGGAAGCTGACGCCACGTAGTTCGTTAGTGCTGTAGCTTCTTATACCGGAACCGTTGCGGATCGTCATCTTTAATCCCCAGCCGCTCGCGGCGCTGGTCTTCGTAGGTTTGAAAGTTGCCTTCGCACCAATGCACGTAGCCGTCACCTTCAAACGCCAGAATGTGCGTTGCCAGGCGATCGAGGAACCAACGATCATGAGTAATCATGACGACACAGCCGACGTAGTTGACGATCGCTTCTTCCAACGATCGCAACGTGTCGACGTCGAGGTCGTTCGTTGGTTCGTCGAGTAGCAACACGTTCGAGCCGCGGCGGAGAAGCGTTGCCAGATGAACTCGATTACGCTCGCCGCCCGATAACACTCCAACTTTCTTCTCCTGGTCGGTGCCACGGAAATTGAATCGCGAGACGTAAGAGCGCGAGTTAAGCGTGCGACCGCCCATGTCGAGATTGTCGTAACCGCCCGAGATCTCTTGATAGACGGTTTTTTCTGGATCGAGGGCATCGCGACTCTGGTCGACGTAACCGAGTTCTACCGTTTCGCCGATTTTGAGCGAGCCGGAATCGGGCTGCTCCTGGCCGATGAGCATGCGGAACAGCGTTGTTTTGCCGGCACCGTTGGGGCCGATCACGCCGACAATACCTCCAGGTGGCAAACTGAAGTCTAAATCGTCGATCAAGAGCTTCTCGCCAAATCCTTTTGTTAAGCCCTGAGCCTGAATGACGAGAGAGCCCAGATGCTTGCCCGGCGGGATCTGCAACTCGACTTCGTCCGTACGATCCTCGAACCGCTCGGCGGCCATCTGTTCGTACGCGCTGATGCGGGCCTTGCTCTTGGCTTGTCGCGCTTTGGGCGACATGCGAATCCACTCGAGTTCTCGTTGCAGCGTTTTCTCGCGGGCGTCGGCTTTGCGTTCTTCTTGACGCAACCGCTCTTGCTTTTGCTGTAACCAAGACGAGTAGTTACCTTCGAAGGGAATCCCCTTGCCGCGATCGAGTTCCAAAATGTATTGCGCGACATTGTCCAAGAAGTAACGGTCGTGAGTCACCGCGACGACCGTTCCGGCGTACTCGCCAAGATGGCGTTCCAACCACAAGACGGCTTCGGCATCCAAGTGGTTCGTCGGTTCGTCCAGCAGCAGCAAGTCGGGCCGTTCGAGCAGCAACTTGCACAGCGCCACGCGTCGTCGCTCGCCGCCCGACAGGGTCGTCACATCGGCGTCGCGAGGCGGCAAGTTCATAATGTCGAAGGCGATTTCGATCTCGCGGTCGAGTTCCCAGGTGTTGGTGGCTTCGATCTGATCCTGCAAGCGTGCCATTTCGTCGCACAGCTTTTCCATTTTTTTGTCGTCCATCGGTTCGCCGAGCAAGCCGCTGATCTCGTTGTAGCGATCCAGCATCTTATGTCTCGGTGCGACGGCTTCTTCGACGTTCCCCCATACGTCCTTCTGGGGGTTGAGAACCGGCTCCTGGGAGAGATAGCCTACGGTAAATCCCTGGGTCAGACGAGCTTCGCCTTCAAAATCCTTGTCCAGCCCCGCCATGATCCGCATCAGGGTACTCTTGCCCGATCCGTTGCGGCCAAGCACCCCGATCTTGGCTCCTGGATAGAAGGCCAGCCAGATTTCCTTGAGCACTTCGCGCTGACCGTGCTTCTTCGTCATTCGTTCGATCGTGTAAATGTATTGACGGCTCATCTTGTTAAGCTTTTCCGATTACGAAAACTTTGTGTGAAACTCTGAATAATCTGATGGTCCGGCGTATGGCGAACCGATCAATTGTAGTACGTGACAGGCAGTTGGAAGTGGGGAGGTGTCTGGGGGGATTCCTTTTCACGTCAGCAATCAAAAAACTCCAATCCTGTTTTGCATTGAGCATGGTCGCATCGTCCCGACCATGCTTTTTTTATGCGCTAGCTCGGATCTTCTGCAACTCGAAGCATGTGATTCGAAGTCGTGTATGTGTGGTGTCGCGAAGCGACCAAGGCATACTCTCCCCGGCCTTCAGGCCGGGGAGAGCGACAAAAGCGTCCTCCAGAGCCCCGAAGGCGGCGACACCATCGACCAAGTAAAAACTGTGTCGCCACCTTCGGGGCTCAATACGTTCATCGTACAAATCTCTGGGCGTGCGTATTGGAAATGGCTTGACGACGAGCGGGTGTGAATCCCGTCGGAGTAACCGCTAGCCACGGGCTCCGTATCGAGTGTTGCAGCGCTGGTATAA
>CAUJKL010000403.1 GCA_963204995.1 Planctomycetota bacterium
AGATCGAGATTCTTACCTTCGGCTTACTCATCGTCTGCTCCCTCTCGAACAACCAAGTTCGTTTGAGGATCTTGCCTACCCGACCTGCAGAAATGCGTGCCCCGGGACGACGCGCGGAGCAGTGTTGCCGATGGCGAAACATTTGCCAATCATTTTTTTGACGAACTATTTGCGCGCAAGGACTCTGAGATTGGGAGCAGCTTTCGGCAGTCAAGGGCTAACCGTCAGGGGACAGCACTAAGCACTAAGCGGTCAGCTTCAGAATTAAGAATCGCCTGCTGGCTCTCGACCCTCGACCCTCGACTCTCGACACCCTACGACACCAACCCCTTCGTCACCAACATAAACACATCTTCCAACGTCGGCTCTTTCTCCCCAAAGCTGCGCACTCCGACGCCTTCGTGGACCAGCTTGTTAAGCAATGCGGCGACGCCGTTGTCGTCTGTTTCCAATTCGACCGTCGCCGAATGGTCTTCGACTTGAATGTCTCGGGTGTGCGGCGAGCTGCGGAGAATTGACAGGCCGAGGTCCATATTGTTCGTGAACTTCACGAGTACGATGCGATTGCCGCGAATGCGACGATAGACGTCGCTGATCGGGCCATGCATCAGCAATTGGCCGCGTTCGATGATGCCGATCGACGTGCAACAATCCGCCAACTCGGTGAGGATGTGACTTGAAATGAGAATCGTCTTCCCCATCCGCCGCAACTCTTTGAGCAACGCCTTCACTTCGACACGGGCGCGCGGGTCGAGGCCGCTGGCCGGTTCATCTAGAATCAGCACCGGGGGATCATGCACCAGTGTCTTGGCCAAACACAGCCGCTGTTTCATGCCGCGCGACAAACCGTTTACGAAGTCGTCGCGTTTGTGGCCCAGATCGAGCAATTCGAGGACATCACTGATGACACGTTTTCGCTGCGAGCGACCGATACGATAAGCCACGGCAAAAAAGTCCAGAAACTCCCACACCTTCATGCCGTCGTAGACGCCGAAGTTGTCGGGCATGTAACCAACACTGTGACGCACGCCCATCGGGTCGCCCGTGACGCTGTGACCGTTGACGATGCCTTCGCCACGAGTCGCCTTGAGCAACGTCGCGAGGAACCGGATGCTGGTACTCTTGCCGGCTCCGTTGGGGCCGATGAAGCCGAACATCTCACCGGCGTCAATCTTCAAGTTCAATCGCTCGACAGCGGTGAACTCGCCGTAGTCCTTACCGAAATCAATCAGTTCAATCATTCGGACTCCGATTTATCCGTAGGGCGGCAGGGCCGCAGCCGATGCGAGCTATCGCTCGGTTGAACACAACCCGCTCCCGTTGGTCGCTAGAATCTTGCGGAAATAACATCACTCACTTTCATTGATGACGGATGTGGACGCATCTTCGTTGCCATCAATCTCGGCCTTCGGTTTGTCTTGGGCAAAGTCAGCGACGGTGTTGACGTCTGGTCGTGGCTCCGGCAGCGGGCCGCGTTTCAAGTGAATCAGGAACAGATTCCGTCGAACCTCCTGAGCCGAACTCGGTCGAATCGCCATACCGGGCAGATTCTCGTCGCTCCAGCCCACGAGACGGACATCGCCCGGCCGCAAGCGTAGCCCGTCGCTCGCCAAGTCCACGAGTTGCCCAAGTGACAGTTCCCCGAATCGCGAAGAGCGGCACCAGGACAACAACTCGCCGCGATCCCAAAAGCCATCGCCCTCGCGACCGCGCTTGACGGTCTGGTCGAAGCTGCGGAACGCGACAGCAAGTTCTGGGACGTCGGCGAGTTCCGCTCGGGTCAACTTCTTATCATTATCCGTGTCGTGCTCGCGCAGCAGCTTGTCGGCCTGCCGATCGAAGCTCAAGGTGACCGAAGCCGACTCCCATTGCTTCAGGCGAGCCTGACCATTTGCTGCTGACTCGAAAGGCACGGACACATCCATGCCTGCCGGTAACGCATCGATCCAGCACGTCTGAACTTCGCCACCCATGGTGCGCCGCAATACACCCACATGCTTGAGCGCGACGGGCGTTGCATTATGCAGTCGGAATCCAGCCGCATCGTCACCGCTGAAACGAAACGTGCCACCCAGGTCGGCCATCTGCTCGCAATGGACCGTTTGCGTACTGTTCGACGCGACTTGAAAGCCGCTCAAACGCAGCTCTTTATCGCGACGAAGGCTGACCGTGTAGGTCGGGTCGTGCGGCCCCAGCTTGAAGTCCGGGTTCGACGAGAAGGGTTGAGCGAGCGAACTGGCATCATCAAACACCAAATCGTACGACGAAGAAAGTGATGTATATAACGCCGTATAGCGCGTTACGTGTGCGCGTGGGTACTCGCCTTGAGCTTCGACAACGCCGATCTCCGTCACACTGCGGGCGAACCCGATATCGAGTTGTGCGAGCCGCACCACGGCCACCGCTCCGATGATGGCCATGATCGGTGCCGCCACCCACGCCCACTCGACGCGTCCCATGAGGCGGAAGAATCCCCAATTCAACGGTGCCAAAACAATCAGATAGACGGCCAGCACCTTGAACACGAATTCGCCCTTGGGAATCGAGATGCCCGCTGCCACTTTCAAGGCTTCTCGCGATGCATCGGAAGCACCGCTCTGGTCATTCCACGCGGCCATTCCTGACTTGGGTCGAAACGGATAACCGAGAAAGTGCGTATCATCATTGGCGGGGTCGAGATCTTGGGCGGTCGGACGACGTATCTCGGTTTCCCCCATCGCAATTCGGCGTACATCGTCCTCCTTAGCGGCCTCTTCGCCGGGCTCGACATAACCGCGTGGCCGAACCAACGAGGCATAGTGCCCGATGTCGCGTGTAAAGTAGCGGAGCGTCGTTACCAGTCTCGCGTCGGTGACTAACGATTGGTGATAGTCCGCCCAACGAGCGTCCGGCAGCAGGCTGTCATAACGAAAGATACGCCGCGGTCGACGCAACAGGCAGGCGTTGAAGAAACTGTCGAAACTCGTCCAATTCACAATCGTGCGATCCGACAACGAGAAGGCCGTGACGACAATTCGCCCACCGCCAATCTGCCGCTCCAGCACCAAACCGCCCGTGTTCGTGACGGGCTCTGCCAGCGGATGTTTTTCTAGCTGAATTCCGATCAGCGGTTTACCTGGCAAGACATCCAGCGTTCGTTGCCCGCCAGTCTTCTTGTTGGGCAATGCCCAGTGTTCGTTGAGCTCGTCAATCGCGGCTTGATCGATTTCAACCGTCTTCGACATGGTCGCGGGGAGATACTCCTCCAAGAACGATCCTTGCAGCTTCTCCAAGGTGTTCGGACCGCTGATAACCAGTTGGCCTCCCCAATTTAACCAGTCGAGCATCGCCTGGCATTGATCCGGCGTCAGCATATTCGGGTCGGCGTCGTCCCAAAGAATGTAAGCGATGCTCGTCCAAGTTAGTGGGTTCGTCGGCAGCGGTGCGATCCGTTCGAGATGCGGAAGCAGCACGCGATAGTACAGATAAGCATCGGTGTTATAGTCGTCCGCAGTCGGGGACGAGACGCTCGGCAGTCGCTTGAGATATCCGTAACGATCCGGATCGGCCGCTAAGACCAGGAAGAAGTATTGATAACCTTCCATGCTCAAGACGGGTTGCCAATCCTTCTTCAGCAAGTTCCCGCTCGGCGCGGCTCGCAGCTCGCGGTGCAAGCCGACGCTTTTGGTGACCTCGTCCGTCACCGTGCGCGGAATGAAGTAGGGTGTCTCGAAACGTTTCTCTTGCCCTTTGGGCAGCGGAGCCGGTCGCGATGAGGACAACATGAAAGGAGTCGCTTCGACGAAGAACGGTTTTTCATTTCGATCGGTGGCCGACGTGCGTAATTCCGCTTGGACGTTGCGATTATTCGCCTTCAAGTTGTGGGCGACCGTGATCCAGTGCCCGGCTTTCGCCAGGGGAGCAGCGAGCGTATCGTCGGCCGGAACCGTATGAGCCAGTTGGAACTCGAAGTCTTCCTCGGGCTTCTTTTTTTTCTTCTCTTCGTCTTCCAGCTTCTTGTCGCGTTCGACGATGGGATCGTTGTTACATCCGCTGCATCCCGTCAGCATGACGACGCTTGGCAGCATCAAGCACAACCAGAGCATGGTCTTTGATATCGACATTCCGCATTTCGCCGATTGCTGGAGGAAAAGACTGCGTCGAGCCCCACGATCCGGGAGCGATCCGTTGCCGGTTCGGAAAAGCATGTGTACGTAGGACGGGTCTCCTGGCCCGTCCACCGCATGACGGGCCAGGAGACCCATCCTACGACAGCGACTATGCTGCCGATCCAAAACGGCAAAGTCAGTGTACGATGCTCGATTGCGAGAGGGAAGTATAGCGTGTGTGCCGTTACGTTAACTTTACTAAGCGTCGTCTGTGGGTTGTAATTCTCGCAAACCGGTCGTCCGAACATTTTAGTCGTTCGTCTGTTCCCGCCACCGCGTGCAACAGATTAAGAACACCGCCACTGGTCAGACGGGGTAATTCATTAATGCAGAGGCTTTAACAACTTTTTAAATTCTCGACGTATGTCTCGCTATGGCTCGTTGCGGCCCATCTGTTCATGTAAAGCTTTGAGCAAACCTTGCACTGCATCGGCCTGTTGCGGATCGCTCGCGACGTTCACGTTCTCTTTCGGATCGGCGGTGTGATCGTAGAGCATCGTGGCGATCGCTTTCCCTTTGCCGTCTGTGTATTCACTGAACCGGAAACCAGCGGTTCGAATCGTGTCGCCGTTTTGAAAGCGACCGATGGCCGCTGACTTCCAGGCCGTGTCGGGTGCGCTGAGCAACGGCACGAAGCTGCGACCCTGAAGATGTTGCGGTCGCTCCAATCCGGCGAGTTCGCAGAGCGTTGGGTAAACGTCAATCGACTCCGTTAGCCCGCTCGTTTGCTGATCGCCGCTAATTCCCGGCGCGCGCACGACGAGTGGAATACGCATCGAACTTTCATAGCAACTGTGCTTGCACCACAGCGTATGATCTCCGAGGTTCCAGCCATGATCGCCCCACAACACGACGATGGTGTTGTCGCTCAATTCCAGACGGTCCAACTCATCGAGCAGCTTACCTATTTGTGCGTCCGTATAACTGACGCAGGCGTAGTATCCGTGAATGAGATTCCGCGCCGTCTCGTCCGACACGGGCCCTTTCGCCGGGATGCCGGCGTAGGCGCGGAGTTCGCCCGAAGTATGAATCGATTCAGGCGGAGCGTCTTTCGGCACATGATAGTTGTCGGGCAATCGAATCTGCTCGTGGTCATACAGATCCCAATACTTCTTGGGAGCGACGAACGGCAAGTGTGGTTTGAAGAAGCCCACGGCCAGGAAGAATGGTTCTTCTTTGGCAGCCAGCCGCTGCAAGTCGGCAATCGCTTTTGCCGCCAGTACTCCATCCGCATAAGCATCATCAGCGACGTCGCCCGATTCGTAAGCCGGACCTCGTCCGCGATCTCCCAGCTCTTTGGATCGCTGCTCGTGCAGGTCGTTGTTCTCAGGAACTCGATAAGTCGGCACGCCCTTCGGCCGCCAGGCGGGCTCGGACCAACCCTCTGCGTTATCGGTCGGATGATGAAACACTTTGCCTAGAGAAACCGTGTAGTATCCGTTGCGTTTGAAGTGCGTATTGAGCGTTGTCGCTCCCGGTGCATCTTTCTCTGCCCACGTCAGATGATCGACGAACCGCTTGCGGGCGGGGCGAATGCCGGTCATCAAACTGGCTCGTGATGCACCACAAGTCGGAACCATGCAATAGGCTCGCTGGAACAGCACTCCGCTCTTGGCCAAGCGGTCGATGTTCGGCGAATGGATTTGTTGTTGTCCATAACAAGCCAATTCAGGACGCAGATCGTCCACGGCGATGAACAGGACATTGGGGCGTGTCGGGTCAGCGGCGCGGAGTGCCGCCCGCTCCTCGGCCATCGCCAACATCATGATAACGGAGAAGAGCAGTGAGAGTCGTTGCATGGGATTCACTCAGTGGTGTGGTAGGAAGTTTGCCCAAGCATTCTACCGTGCGTGGGTCGGGGGCGATAGAATTATCGCGTGCGAAGTTACCACCTTTGGGAAATCAACGCGGAGCTACTTTCATGCTGAACCCTCGCCTGTTGTCGATGACGCTGTTGCTTATTTCGATACTCGCTGTTGTGCTGGACGCCGGTGAACAGAAGCCGCACAAGCTAGAATCCGATGCCGGTGTCACGATGAACTATCTGCTCTATTTGCCAACTGGTTACGAGGAGAAAGAAGCTTGGCCGTTGATCCTCTTTCTGCACGGGTCCGGCGAGCGCGGTGACGATTTGGAATTGGTGAAGAAGCACGGGCCGCCGAAGATTGTCGGTGAAGGGAAAGATCTGCCGTTCATCATCGTGTCGCCGCAGTGTCCGAGCGGTCAACGATGGCAAGTGGACGAGCTATCCAAGTTGCTGGATGAGGTCGAGAAGCAAAATCATGTCGATGAAAGCCGCATCTATGTGACGGGGCTCAGTATGGGCGGCTTCGGCACTTGGTCGCTGGCGAACCACTCGCCCGATCGCTTTGCCGCCATCTCGCCGATTTGCGGAGGTGGAGAAGTCGAGTGGACGAAGCGTTTTACAAAACTTCCAGCGTGGGTCTTTCATGGAGCCAAAGACACTGCCGTTTCGCTGGAACGTTCCGAAGCAATGGTGGCGGCCATGAAGGAGGCGGGAGGCGATGTTCAATTGACCGTTTACCCAGAAGCCGGACACGATTCGTGGACTGAATCGTATAACAACTCTAAACTCTACGAGTGGTTTCTCTCGCATCGACGCGTGAAGGGCCAGCAACGGGAGAAGGACCAGTAACGGGAGATGAAAATTGAGTTGGTGTCAAGTATCCAAGTTGTGGTTACCGTCTTAGTTCCGGTGTTGCACTTTTTGGAGTGCGGCGATTCATCGCCGCTTTGGTATTTTTCGACTTGGAGCCAGTTATTCGCGATCTCAGGTAAGCTACGGTGATGCTGAAAAAGTGCTTCGCACTGGAGAGCAAAGCGGTGACAAGTCACCGCAGTCCAAAAAGGGTGCAAAACTGGAACTTAGGTTGATCATCGGGAGGAAGGAGTATATGCGTTGGTTGCTGTGGGGAGTTGTCGCGGTTGCGACGTTTGTTGTGCCCTCATCGCGAGTAATCGCGCAGCAGGTTATTCAATACGAGCTGGTTCCCAACCCGTATCTATTCCTACTGCGAGAGCCAGCGGTTTGGGAGGATTTGAAGTTAACTAGCAAGCAGCAAGATGCACTCACCGCGCTGAACGCTGGTGTGGACGGGCGGCTACTGGCACTCCGGAATATGCCGAACGATGAGGCCGACAAACTGTGGGCTCAACTGCTGGCGGAAACCGAATCGGGAACCGCCACCATCCTGTCACGTGATCAGCAGCTGCGAGTCAAGCAGATCATGCTGCGTGTGCGCGGGATCGAGTGCGTGCAGAACGAACAAGTCGCAGCCGGCATGAAGTTCAGCACGAAACAACGCGAAAGCATCGACCAAATCATTAAGGATGCACGCGAGGGTGCGGCCGCGTTGCGAGAACAAGCTCAGGCCGGTAAACCTCGCGAGCCGCTCGAAAGGGAATTGGCCAAGCTGCGGACAGACGAGCAGAAAGATATTCTGGCGGAACTCACGGCGAAGCAGCGCGAGCAGTTAATCGTGCTACTCGGTCGCGGCTTTGATGTGAC
Organism: Planctomycetota bacterium; assembly: GCA_963204995.1. GTDB lineage: Bacteria > Planctomycetota > Planctomycetia > Pirellulales > Pirellulaceae. The sequence continues at coordinate 7,678 of CAUJKL010000403.1, forward strand.
GAAACTCGGTAAGGTGTCGTTCAAAGCGCCGGAACTGGTCGCGGGTGGAAAATGGCTGAATTCGCAGCCCTTACAGATCGCGGAACTTAAAGGACGCGTCGTCGCGTTACATTTCTGGACCTTTGGGTGAATTAACTGCATCCGCAATTATCCCTGGTACAGGGGTTGGCAAGATTCGTTTGCGAACAAAGGTCTGACCATCATCGGCGTCCACACGCCCGAGGGCGGTGGTGAATTTGACTTCGATCAAATGAAACGCAAGGCCGACGAAGCCAAGTTCACATTCCCGATCGTCACGGATAACGAGAAGAGCAACTGGAACGCCTGGGGGAATTCGATGTGGCCCAGCGTCTACCTCGTCGATAAGAAAGGCTACATTCGCCACTGGTGGTACGGGGAACTCGCCTGGCAAGGGCAAGATGGCGAACAGCAGATGCGGCGGCGGATCGAAGAGTTACTGGCTGAATCAGAGTGAGCTAACGAACCCGCGAGATCAGATAACGAGCCCATGTGTGCGCGATACAAAGTGGAAGATGATTTCTTAGAATACGGTAATCAGGTGCTGGCGGCGTTTGATTTGCAGATTACTCCAGAGCTGTTTTCGACGGGTGACTTCTACCCCACGTACAACGTCATCACGTTGCGATTGGACGCGGGTGAACGATGGACGCTCAAACCGAGTTCGTGGGGCTTGCTGCCCAGTTCTTGGCGGCCCTCGAAAGACGCCACCTCGGCAGCAGATATTCTCAAAGAACGGAAGCGGTTCCAACGCGACAAGGTCAATGCACGTTCCGAGACCGCGCACACAACGTGGCCTTGGAAGTTCTCGTTTAAGACACAACGATGCTTGATGTTAGCGACCAGCTTCTTCGAGCCGCACATCGACGGCGGTCAGGCTCACTATCGGTTGAGCGATCATCGCGCCTTCTTCATCCCCGCGCTGTGGGCAAAGTGGGACTCTGGTGTCGAAGGTGTCGAGTCCGTGGACAGCTGCGTTATGTTGACGACCGAGGCGAATGATTTAGTGCGAACCACGCGCTCCGGTCGTTCGCGTCAGCCGGTGGTATTGACCGATCCGGAGGCTTGTCGCCGCTACTGCTCGACCGACGTGACGGAACACTCGCAGCTCGAGTCATTATTTACGCCGTACGACTCGAACGGCATGAGCGTCGAGCATCTACCGAAGGTGGCCAAGAAGTAGTGGCACGGGAAGCACTCACCGCAGCGAATTGCAAACGGAGACCGCTTCTGCTGGCGAGGCGGCACAATCGGGTGCCACTGCTGGCTTGCCCAGCAGTGCGGCAGGGGAGGCACTGCTGGACGAGCCAGCAGTGGCACCCAATTCTCAATTCTCAATTCTCAATTCTCAATTCCCAATTCCCAATTCCCAATTCCCAATTCCCAATTCCCAATTCCCAATTCCCACTTCCCAATTCCCAGAATTGATACCAAGCGAGGCACTAGCCCAACTCCTGCAACCGTTCCTTCAATTGCATCCGAGCGCGATGTAGCCGACTGCGAACGGTGCCGACATTGATCGTCAGAATTTCAGCGATCTGTTCGTAGTCACAGCCGTCCATTTCGCGGAGTACTAGAATCTCGCGATGCTCGTCGCTGAGCGTGGCCAAGGCCTGATGGACTTGAGTCGCTTGTTCCTCGCGAATCATTTGATCGCCCGGTGCATCGCCTCCGTCCACGGGCTCAAGCCCCGTATCCTCACGGTTCTTGTCGACCGACGCCTCGACTCGCTTGCGGCGTTTGCGGCTGATGGCCTTGTTAAAGGCGATGCGATACAGCCAGGTGTAGAACTGGCTGTTCTGCTGAAACTTGGCCAAGTTCAGGTAAGCTTGGACGAAGGCTTCTTGAACGACGTCCTCCGCCTCGGTGGCATTTCCGCAGAAATGAGCCATCGCGTTGTACAGCCGGTTCTGGTGGATCTGCACGAGTTGGCCGAAGGCTGCCGAATTGCCTTGCAGCGATGCGTCGATCAATTGCGACTCGTCGATGTCAGGCATCCAGGACCAGATCGGGAGAGGTAACAGAGAGTTGCTTTGGGAGCGGCCCAGCAGACGTGATCCGCCAAACTTCTATCTTGCGGTGCGGGACCGAAGATTGTCAAACGGGGTGAAACGGTTACCAAGTGCCGTGACCTCGATTCCTGTGCCACTGGCTTCGCCAGTGCCTCTTCTTCCCGTAGATTTCGATCTACTTAGGACACATCCGTAACTTGGATCGGACTCGGAGAGGACACTGGCGAAGCCAGTGGCACACACAGAGGAGCAGCCCTCGACGAGCGGTTCAGTTGGTCGGCACTCCACTCGCTCGGAGCACGACTTCTTGAACCGCGAGGTCGTGCTCCGGTGAGAAGTCATGCTCCTTTTCGCCGCGAATGATCTTGGCAAGGTCGAGGAAATCGCCGTCATATCTGCCGCCGAGTGGTTTGAGTGTGAGTTCGCGAGTTCCCTTCGCGTAATCGCCGTGAGTGGCATCGAGAGCCAACGTCGCACGAGGCGGTTCGAGCGGTTTGATGTCGATACCGCCTTGGTCGCCGCAGATAACGAACTGTCGGCGACGACCGCCGTCGTACTCGACCACGGAACTACGCACGGTGGCGGTTGCTTTCGGATATTCCAGCACGGCCAAACAATTATCGAGCAGCGGATCTTGGTCCACGAAGGTCTGTCGGTTAAAGGCAGTTACGTCCGTCGGTCGCCCGAGAACCTTCACGACGGCATCGATGACATGGCAGCCCAGCTCGAACATCGATCCGCCCGCATACTCGGCCAGTTCGCGCCGTGTGCCCTGATCGACCAACTTGCTCATGACCGCATGGACTTCAAAGACATGACCGAACCAACCTTCGTTGGCCGCACGAAACGCCAGCTGAAACGCGGGGTTGTAGCGGAACATGTAGCCCATCTGCACGACACGTTGCTGGCGCGTCGCATCGTCCAAGATGCGTTTGAAATGACTGAGCGATTCGCCAGCGGGTTTGTCCAAGTGAATGTGCATCCCAGCGGCGACACAGCGCTGGGCAACGGGCAAGAGCTGACGGACTTCTGTCTCGACGGCAACGGCTTGCAGCCCCGACGTGTTCAGCAGTTCTTCCTCCGTCATCCACTTCAAGTCGCGATACGTCGCAGACTCTTTTAGCTGCTGTCGGCGTTCTTCATCCGGCTCGACGACGCCGACGACTTCGTAC
>CAUJKL010000404.1 GCA_963204995.1 Planctomycetota bacterium
GTTAAAAAAACCCACATTTGGTGCCGGTCCATTTTGTGGGGGCCCCTCCTTTGTCCCCCCACTAATTCCCCACGACCACGAATTACGGTTCACCGTATTTCTGCCGGATCAGGAGTTCTGAACCTACTCGCCCGCCGTAGAAGCCAAGTCGTCTTCGTCGTGGCGATGGAGGCCGTGGTTGCTGGCATCATTCGGTTTTGAATGATCGTCCGATCGATACCGCGTCTTGCACCGAGCCGGATAGTCCGGAATCGCTGCCCACGGCAAGAAAGCGGAAACCTTGTGCGAGCCGCTGCTCGACTTCACCACGTCCACAAAGAGTTCCCAACGGAACGTCGGTTTGCTTGGCCGCTTCGACGACTTTCTCAATCGCAGTTTCGACGGCCGGATCTCCCAGCGGGACACCCAGAGAAAATGCCAGGTCCGAGGGACCAATAAATAGTCCTCCGATACCCGGCGTGGCGACGATCTCTTTAATATTCTCGACGGCCAACTCGGTCTCGATCATGATCCACAGGACCAGTTCGCCTTGTGGGTCCAGCGGCCAAAGGTCGGCGCGGCGGGCATAGTCGGTGCCCGACAAGCCCCAGTAGCGGGCGGCCCAGCCATAGCCGACGCCGCGTTTCCCCTCCGGTTGAAAATCGGGCACGCCCTTGAGCTGCGGAAAACGACTCGACTGGACCGCCGCCCGAGCGTCCTCGGCAGTGTCGACGTGTGGGACGATAATCCCCATCGCCCCCAAATCAAGAGTTTGTTTAATCACAAACTGGAGTTGCTCGCGTCCGGCCGCGGGCACGCGGACCAACGGCACCGTCGGTGGCTGGAGTCCTTTTTCAAGCACATCACGTTTGTTGATCATCCCCAGTAGGTAACCCTCGAGTCGCGTGACGTCGTAAGGAGAATGCTCCAGATCAATGATCACAAAGTCCAGTCCACTGCTCGCCATGTTGGCACCGCCGCGTGTCGAGACATTCGATGCAAAGACTCCAAATGCCGGGGAACCTTTCTCCATGAGTTCGACGAACTTGTTGATGCGGGTCGGTGAATTGTCCGGGCTTTTCTCCTGCGCACCGACTGGGTTCTGAGTAAAGCCGACGACCACGACTAAAGACGTGATGATGGAGGATTGGAAACGCATGTTCGGTTACTCGCGGGGTTGGATGGTCTAGGGTTTTGTTGAGGGCCGTTGCTTTAGCTCGGCAGCGCCCAGGGGGCTCGCATCGGTCGCGTCAGCAGTTCGTTAACTTCGTTGTCGGTGCTGCGTTCGGCCACGGGATCCCAGTCGAACTTGCGTTTCACACGCTGAGCGATGTTTCCCAAAATGCACAGACTCGCTGAGCTGTGACCGTACTGGACAGGTTCGATCGGCTCCTCGCGACTCTTAACAGCATCTAAAAAGTTGCGCACATGATCGGCATCAATCAGATCGCGGACATTCTCCTCGCGCGCCGGGTTGCTGCGTGGCAAGTGGATTTCATTCGGCCCAATCACGGAATCCTTGATGTTCTCAGGAAACGTTTTCAAGCTGCCACCAAGTGTGATCTCCAACCGACCTTCGCTGCCTTCGAACTTCGTCGCCGCACTGTTGCGGGTTTCGCACAGTAGCTCTATCCCATCAGCGTATCGAGCGCGGAACGCCGTCTTGCTGGCGGCGGTGAACAAGCTACCCGCCGGCGGGAACTCGGAACCATTGTCTTCAAACTCGATCGGCGTGGTGCCATCCATGCCCAGTCCCCACTGCGCGATATCGTTGGTGTGAGCACCATAGTTGGCGGTTTGGCCATTGGAGTAATCGAGAATGTACCGCCACCGATGGAAACAACGTTCGATGTGGTAGGCTGCCTCGGGGGCAGGTCCCAACCAGAAATCATAGTCGAATCCCGCAGGCACCGGCATCGGTTTCCAATTCGGGCCTGGCCCTTCAAAACTGTTGGGTGCCACCCACGTCCGAACGGTGTGGATCTTGCCGAGACGGCCGTTGCGTACCAGTTCACAGGCATGTCGCACGTTGGGACTGGAGCGGAATTGTGCACCTGTTTGAAAGATGCGGTTGTACTTGCCCGTCGCGTTGACCATCTGCCGTCCCTGATCGATGGTCAATGAGAGTGGCTTCTCGCAATAAACATCTTTGCCCGCCTTCATCGCCGCGATCGCGATCAGCGCGTGCCAATGATCCGGAACGACGATCGCGACTGCGTCGATATCCGCTCGCGCCAGGAGTTCCCTGAAATCCAAGTACGCATGGCAACCATCGAATTTGCCGCTGCGTGTTTTCGTGGCGTAATGCTCGTTGACCCAGCGCTGCGCGGTTTCGCGTCCCAGCACTTGCTCAGGATAGTAGTAACCGATACCGCTTCGATTGACATCGCAAACCGCCACCATCTGCATGTCGTCATGAACCAGAAACGCGGGCACGATCCGCTGACTTTGATGACCACAACCGATCAAGCCAACATTGATCCGATTGCTCGGCGCGTTAGCACCCAACACACTCGCGGGCACGATCGACGCGGTGGCGACGACGCCCACACTCGTGGCGGCCTGTTTCAGAAATTGACGCCGGTTCGTGGCTTGGTTTGGCTTTGCCATTTCATTATCTTTCATCGTTCGGTCTTCTTGCTCGTAGTCATGAGGTTCCAGCAGTGGCCTGAGTTACCATAGCGGTGGGTGGCCGTGGCGGAGTCTTCGACGCCACGGCTGATTGGTGGGTGGCTGTGGCGGAGTCTTCGACGCCACGGCTGATCGAAGTTCATGGTAAGCCGGGGCTTCGCGGACTCAGCCCCAGCCACCTGTTTTTTGAAGTTATTTCCTGGACGATCCTTACCATAGCGGCGAGCGATTCGGCTTGGACCAACGAATGCGCGCCAGCAGCACGTCGCCTCGGTAGCCATCGCGCGGCATCCACTCGCCGACCGTGACCCACGACTCTTCGGGACTAGCGTGCGTGACATGGAAGTTACCCATCAATGCCACTTGATTGGGTTCCTCGATACCATCGCCAACCAAGGGAAGAACCAGTTGTTCGCTCGATTTGATCAGACAGCGATTGTCGGTATCGACTTGCGCTACCCACAGCGGCGATCGCCAACGAATCACATTCTTATTGGACTCATCCTGACGCGTATAAACCAGGAACAGCCCATCGCTATGCGTCAGCCAATGTTGCTGCGTCGTCGACATGTCGATCGGTGTCCCATCGTCCCAAGCCCAGGCCCGCTTCTCTTCATAGTTGAGCCCGTCGTCGCTGACACTGACGTAACCGCGGTTGTCCTCCGCTCGTAAGGTGATCCAGAACTTGCCGCCGAATTCAGCCACGCTCGGTTCCAGTAGCCCACGTCCTTTGTCGTTATGCAGAGCCGGACCGACATCCTTCACCTTCAACAGTTCGCCATCAAATGCGGCGCGCACGCCGGAAACCATGCGGTTGGTCTCCCCAGGACCAAAGGTGAATGACATCAGCACGTCTCCGTCCGGCAGAACAACACGCTGCCCACACCCGTTCGAGTAGATGTTACTGCCGCGTGGATCGTCCCATTGCAGAATTTTGCGTTCGGACCAGACCCCATCCTGGTCGCGAGTTACATAGACGGGATAACGCGAGAGCTGTTCCTTTCTGGCAAAATAGTCGCCTTTGTAGAACACGACATGACCCATCGCAAGCAGCGATTTTGTGACTGGATCATATTGGGGCACGACATCACAAACTGCGGCTTTGAGATCATCCTCGCGGCCGGGCACGGGGTCGCGACCGAGCGCCGCAATCGGTTCTGGATCGCTCCAAGTCTTGCCAAGATCGGTCGACTTCGACCAGTGGACCTGGCCAAAGTAATCGGAGCCGCCAATTTGTTGCAGCGTCATCAGCGCTACTGGTTGTCCATTTGCGTCCGGCATCATGCAGACTCGCGGATGAAACCAAGTCTGGCTCTGGCCATCACGGTTGCGCCACAGTGTTTCCTTCGAGATTGAAGCGATCAGTGAGGATTCCTTCGAGCTCGAAGCGATCGGCGGCTCGTTTGCAGTGGTGCCTTGATTCGATACGAGTTCGACCTGCCGATGGACTTCACCGACAATGTCGTTTTCGATTTCTGGCGACCACACGGTGGGCAACCCATAGTAAACCATCGCCCCGCCACCTTCATAACCGCCCTCGGCAAGCACTCGACGCGAGGGAACCGTACCGCGCGGCAGCGGATTTTGGTCGGCACCGCAACCCGCAAAGAACAATGCGACGCAGCCCGGATGTGCTTCCTCCAAATCCATTTGAGCGTATCCCGGATAGTCGCCCGACCATTGATAGCCGCTCAAGGTCGTCGCGTGACAGGCATATCCGAACAGCACTGCGATCAGGTTTCCGTCAGTGTCTCGGACGGCCAGCACGGGCACGTCATAATCGCTGGGGCCGAGCAGTTTGCCTGCGGTTCGCCACTGAGGCACAGTAGCGGCAGGGTTTTCACGGCGATTGACTGCGAGCTTCGTCGTGCCACTGCCCCACGATAACTCGCTCGGAGCGAGTTTACCGATCGCTTCGCCAACCACGGCAACCACCTGCTTTTGAAACATCGCAACCCAAGCATCGACCGCTTGTCGCTGCAGGGCATCGAGCAACAGGTAGTGCAGCGGCCCCAGATTGCGGCTGACGACGGGACCGCTGTGGGTGTGCGAAGTGCAGATCGCGATCTGCTTGCGTTGCAGACCGTATTGCTCTTTCAAAGCGTCACAGACTGCTTGCGCGAGCGTGCGATCGATACCCACGAGATCCAGCGTCAGCACAAGACCGCGCTTGCCATCGGCATCCTCCAGCACGAGTGCTTTCGCCCACAGTTCGGTCGCCTTGCCGTCGGCCGGACGAGTGCGCGCGGCATAACCGGCCATCCACATCGGTTCTTCAGGCGTAATTGCAACCTTCGCGGCACCGGCTTTCCAAGCGGAATCACCAGCGGCATCCGCGGCGGAATCATGGCCCAGTGCCGTTGAGGTGAGCAATGAAAACGCCAACGCGGCAAAACATAGCCTTCGGTTCATTTGAGCATTCCAGGTGCATTGCGTAGAAATCGGGTTCACAGTTTAGCATCAACAGCATGAGCGCGTTGGGCACACCCCACATAGAATATACGAAACTTGCATCTGCAGAAGTGAAGGGGTCGGGAGTCTTTTTCGGCCAAACGCTTTTCCATTTAGTAACAACTTCGGCCGAAAAAACTCCCCGTAAGGTACGCTGGACAACATCAAAGATGCAATTCGCGAGTATAGTATCTTGCCGTCGTGGACGAACGTTTGGTCCATCATCACGGCGACGCCAACCAGCAGTGGACACAGGATAGAACGAGGCGTCGCGAAGTGGCTGCGGATTCATTGGCCCGATGGCGGAACTTATTCATCAACGAGTCCTGACCCGTGTGATCCGCCCGCGCATTGGCGGCGATACGACTTGGACCGCTTGCCGGACGATCCGAAACTGCGGACGCAGGCGGCGAACATCCTGCGAGATGTGCCGAAGGGAACGATGGTCGGCGTCGGCTCGCAATCGATCACGGCCATCGCAGCCGCCGAGCAAGCCGTGAAGAAGGTCAATCTCGACGTGGTGCGGTCGCGGTTCCTGAACGACACTCCGGCGGCGGAGTTCGAGCCGCTGTATCATTGACGTGTTCCCGACGGTTTCCGAAACTATCGTCTCGCACTCGCATCTCGTCCGGTTTGCACAGGAGTCTTCGCATGAAGTGGAAACAATGGATTGAAAAGTGGGGCCTGACGGGGTTGAGCATTAATGCGGGTTTCTTGGGGTTGGAGTGGCAGCCGCAAGACGCGGATCGAGCGGCGGCCTGGGAACTTTATATCGAACTGCTCACACGCATCACGACTCAGGATTTGGCTCCCGATGACGGCGACGAACAAACAGCACTCGCCAGCATCCATTCGCTGTTTCCCATCAGCCGCGAGACCATCAAACGCCACGGCCGGTTCGCCACGGAGTTCACCACGATCGCGATCGTCGTTTTGAATCAACTCGTGCGTCCCTTCACGGCGAAATGGCATCGCCTGTCGCTCCAAAAAGCCTTCGAAGACCCAGCTCGCTGCGCCGAATTCCGGCAAGAACTTGCCACGCTGCAAAGCAAGCTTCGCATCTACACGAAGATGCTCTCCGACATGGCGGGCGTCGAGGACTTGACGAATCTCCAGTCGAGTGGAGAGTGACGGAAGCAAAGATACTAATCGTTCCGGGAGCCCGAAGACGCGATCCCCGACATAGCTTCAGTGGAACTATGATCTGATCTGACGAACATGGCGAAGTTCTATACGAATACGACAACGTCAAGTCGACTGGTGCTGATGCAAAGTAGCTCGCAGGGCAGAAGTCGGCAGCCGCCGTTAGAGATCGTTTGCGTTGCGACCGGCAAGTAGTTCCAGCAGGTCATCGCTGACAAGTGTCGATGACGCATCACCGACTTGAACATCTCGCCTCGCTGGTGTGCTCTCGTTTTGGCTGTGATGATAGAACAACGTGTCAACGGCACTTGTATTCGGAACCGAACTAGCGGGCGAGCGTCGAGCGAGACTCGGACCCGATTCGACGGTGTCCACTGCGAGACTTGGGGCAATGGAAAACGTCCGCGATTGCGATGAATTAGCGTTCAGTGCGTTGGCAAGTAGAACGGAACTTCCTTCGCCTTCCGGGTGACCACCTGCGTTCAAATAATTAATGATCCACAACGCATCACTCGGAGTGGCGTATCCGTCGGCGTTTACATCGACGTAACCGAATGCTGCACTCTTCGTCCCACTCTCGCCTTCGCTTAACGCGGAAACGTTACCGCCAAGCCTCCCTGCACCACTGCTGTTCAGGTAATTGAAGATTATCGCCACGTCGATCGGAGACACGAAGTTGTCGCCATTGACGTCGAGGTTGTTCTGTGGATTCGTGTACTCGCCTTCGGGCGCAGCACCCGCACCGGCAGGGAGAACGGTGATCGACGCAACTCCTAGATTGATCCGGTTCAGTGAAATGGGAGCTGGCGGCTCGAAGAGCAGAATATCGTGGAACGGGCGGAGATCTGGGGGGTCGGCGACAAATTGGGCCACACCTGGATTGTTCGCTCGGAACGTCATTTGGGTCAACAAGTACTCGGTGGAACCCAGTGCTTCGCTTCCCGTCTGGAATGCACCGACTTCATCGATCACGTTGACAAAGCTGTTATTTGCAGACAAGCCGTTGGAGTTGTAGGGCGCGGCAAAGTTAATGCCGAATCCAAATCGGTTGGCGGGATCGTTCTTGGTCGTAATCAAGCCGCCGTCGTATAGCAAGTCGAAGTACACCGCGAAGACGCCAGTTCGCGACGGATCAGGAGGGCTCGTACGAATGTCCTGGACATAGGCTCGCACCTTAAACTCCGACCCAGCGGCAATCGTGCTAATCGGTTTGTTATTCAGGTCGGTCACTTCGAGCCGCAAGTTGATGTCCTTCTGCGAATTGCCAACTTGCACCGTCACGACCGCCTGATCGGTGAGCCCAACGCTATTCTTCACCGTGTACGTAAACTGTTCTGTGCCGACAAAACCAGTCCGCGGTGTGTACAAGATGTTTGAGCCATTCGAAGCGATCGAGACGCTACCTTGCAAGGAGGGAGCACCGGGGATCAATCCTGTTGCCGTGATTGTCAGTGGCGGGTTCGTGACTTCGGTATCGTTCGCCAACACGTTCAGCACGTTATTGGTGCTGTTGGCGGCCAAGTGGTAAGTGTTATCGACCGCATTGGGCAAACCGCCCGTGCCGAGAATCGTCAACGAAGCATTCTCGTAGCGAATCTGCTCAAGCAAAACCGGTGCTGCTGGGTTAAACAGGAGGACATCGTGGCTGGGTGGCGTCAACGGGCCATTCGTGCGTTGATCCGCTGGATCTCCGATGAAGTCGGCGACGCCTTGCGACGTGGCTCGCATAGGAATCGTAAGCACGAGGAATTCGTTCGCTTCTGGAGCACAGGTGGCATTGGGGATCTCGATCTGACAGACGCGACCGAGCGGCTTTGTCTGGTCGGTTTGGAACGCACCCGCTTCGTTGATCAAGCCCGGTGTACCTGTCGAAATCGAAGTCGCGTTTTGGAAGTCAGGGCCGAAGAAGGGCTGTCGAGACGATAGCGAAACAAGTTTGAAATTGTAGAGGACGTCGAGATAGGCAGCCGCTACGCCGAAGCGGTTTACGGTGTTGTCACCGTCCTCGTCGTCCGCACGTAGATCGTCGGCCACACGCACCTGTAAGTTGAACTCTTCGCCCACACCGATAGCTTGGATGGGGTTGCCGTTCAGGTCCGTCGCTCGCAGGCGAATGCGCACGCGGTCGTCGTTTCTGTCATTGACGTGAACGGTGACCGTCGCTTGTGAAGTGATCCCATTCTGATCTTGAACGGTGTACGTGAACTGATCGGTGCCCTGGAAATTCGCGGTCGGAGTATAGACCAGCGTGTCATCACCCGTAGTGGCCGTGCCGCGATTGTCGATCACGACCGAACCACCGATAGGAGTCGAGATGCTGACAATACCGATCGGCGGATTCTGACCAGTCAGGTCATTAGCCAAGACTCGCAGTTGATTATTCGTCGAGCCGGCCTGAACGGTGAATGAGTCATCGACCGCCAGCGGGTTTATCAACGAAGGCAGGACGGTCACGCTAACATCGGCGGAATCGGTATTGCCCCTGCCGTCACGAACGGTGTAGCTGAATCGATCGTCGCCGAAGTAATTCAAGGGTGGCGTGTAAACGACGCCGCTGCCGTTGGCTGCCACGGTTACTTGACCACCGGCCGCAGTCACACCGACCGTCGTTCCGCCAGCCGCGATTACTTGCAGAGGAGGTGACAAACTCTGAAGATCGTTGAGGAGCACATCGAAGGTTGTCGCGCCAGCCCCTTGCGTGACGGTGAATTGATCGTCAATCGCGGATGGGGTCTCGCTGAGAATTCGGATGAGGTGATCTTGGACTTCGCCGGCCATATCGGAGCCGGTCGGCCTCATGTTGCGACCGTATCCGTAGCGGATGCGAGCGTAAGTCGGACCTGACTTCGCGTTCGCGGGCACTGAGAAAGTAAAGTCGTGGCTGCCGTCTCCGGCACGTTTGTCGTCGACGATATGTTCGCCAGCATCATCCCAGTCACCGTCGCGATTGAAGTCCACCCACGCATTGATGCGCCCGGGCGAGTAGCCGCCTGTGGCCACCGTCACAGTCACTTTGCCAGCCGTAGAGCCTGGGAAGATCGTTGGTGCGTCGAATGTCACACCGTCTTCGTCGTTGAACGTCGTATTAAAATCATCGCTATCGGCCCCGATGCTCGGCACGCCGTCTGGGTCTCCATCGATTCCAGATCCGATGAAGAAGCCCGGCAAGATTTTATGAACGGCACCGTTGTCGGCGATCGTCGTCGGGTAACTCTTCGCAAAGCCCGATTGAAGTGCGGTCGGAGCATCTCCGTAATCGAGGCTAGACGTATTCCCAAAATTGCGGCCCGGGAACGATTCACCAGGTCCTGCAATGAAAGTGTATTCGCGTTCGGGAGTTTTTGGGAAAGTTTGCTCCCAACCGGGCTGCAACAATTCACGAACCGTGTGAGTCCCTGTCGTGAGGATGGTGATCGAATAGGCACCATTGCTGTCGGTGCGCGTCATCGGTTCGCCGAGATCCAAGCGATTGTCGCCATCGAGATCCAGATAAATAGTAATGCCAGGAATGCCTGGCTCGCCCAAGTCAAATACACCGTTCCCGTTCAGATCGTTGAACTTGATTCCGGAGACGCCTCCCAACACGGGCACATTACCGAAGTTTATATTCGGAATGGATTCGTTGGCACGCACGAGAACCGAATGTGAACCGCTGGTAGGGAAAGTCTGTCTCCAACCGGGTTGCAAGACTTCGCGAACTGTGTGTTGACCAGGAGGTAGCGAAAGGGTGTAAGTGCCGTCCGCTCCGGTTGTTGCCTTTGGCTCACGGAGGCCGGGCATACCATCGCCGTCTAAGTCCGCGTAGATCGTCCAACCAGGAAGCCCAGGCTCGGTAAGGTCACGAACTCCATTGTCGTTCAGGTCATGAAACTTAACGCCCGTGACGCTGGATGGTGCCTTACCGGTGGAGAGGCCCCATGACAGGGTGTTCAAGGTGTCTTCGATCCCCGTGAACGGAGCGATGTAGTTGTCGGGATTGAGGAATCCGGTGTTAATGTCGTCGGGAGAACCAAAGATCCCATCCGGACCGAGACCGAGGACTTGCGGGATGCTGCCGCCCAGATCGATCAGGTTTAGCGTCGTGTTATTCACATTGGTGTGCCAAAGCCCAAAAAAGTGTCCGGCTTCGTGGGCGACGACGCCGGCGATCCCTGCACCGACGAGTGCGATCTTCGAGGAGTTCGCAGCAAACTGGTAGGAGTTCAAATTGAGCGGCGAAGCCGGGGTGGTTTGACCGCTGAGCAAGTCGAGTAACACGACGGCGCTCTCTGTCGTATCAAGGTTCCCGACGTCAAGCCCTTCAGAGACACCTACGGTGTTGACACCTAATTCACCCTGCGTGCCGCCAACAATGACGCGGCTGACATTGGGTTGTCCGAACGGGTCGGCATGATCTCGGCTATTTCGAATTTCGATATCGAACTGGCCTGGGATTCCTGTAGCCAGGTAGTCGCCATTTTCACCAAACTGCCGGATCTCAGTGGACAAATCCTCTTCAACTTTTGCGATGATTGCGTCAATCAAGGCGTCTTGGTCGTTGAGAGTGAAGCCCCAACTGGGAAGAAATGATGACAACGGTGATAGGCTCGCCGCGCCGCTCCCTTGGAAAACATCGGCAGCGACGACCGCCCCGTCAAAATCAAGGAATAGTATCTGATGTGCTCCGACCGGCTGACTCTCGAGTGCCGGTCGATCCACTCGCATTTGAAGTGTGTAACCGCCGCCTAGTACCGTGGGATCCGCTCCTGCGACTTGCACATAGTAGGATCCCGTGCGGCTCATCACTCGCCCGAGCGAAGCATTGCCGCCGCCCGGTGAGCTCACTTCACCGGTATCAATGGTCTGTCTTAAACCATTGGCATCGGTGCTGGACGTAATGAGTTCAACGCCAGCGTCATTGTAGACGGTCAACGTCTGCCCGGCCCCAAACAGGTTTAAGTGTAAAACGTCACCGCCGAGCAAATCCGCACGATAAACATCGATATCGCCGAGATTGCTGAAAAAACCGTTCACCTCCACCCTAGTGCTCTCGCCCATATCGACGCCCAGCGGAACGGGTTCGGCTACAGAAATGCCGTCGTTGGGCTGGTTACCTTCCCGATGCAAGATGAGGGTCGTCGAACCCTCGCCTTCTGCGGCCAGCGGTTGGAAAACATTGACGTCGCCAGCCAAAAGATTGCGATTTTCGAGTTGTTCCAGGCAAATCGTACGCGAATTGCGCAGTTTCTTCCTGTTCTTTCGAGTCTTGGCACTTGTCAACAAACGTTTGTAGCTGTATGGCATCGCGACATTACCCCTATCGGGTCGGCCGAAGAGATGTGGAAATGGCAGAGTAGAGCTGCTCTCGCCAGTCTAATTACAGGTTGAAGTTACGTCCACTTTTTTGCGGAAACCTGCGGATCAAATCGAAAAATACCCTCTTTTAACCAGAAACCGAGGTGTTTTACCTGCCAAACAAAGCTGATGCTCTCGCTCGTGCTTAGTCTTAGCCGCGTGATTCGTCTTCGACCGGGTCTAGACCGTTGAGTATAAACCGACAATTGCCAACGTCAAACTGGCATTTAAATCGTCCGTTTTCCATCTCAAATGCCAACGCCTGCGCGTGGCTGTCGCACTGCGAGACAAACCTGCTGGTGAGTCATGTGAAACGCAACACGAAGGTGCGAGCAGCCACTTCACGGTACTCGCGCGAGGCGGTGCGAGGCCAATCGTCGCGTTTTCCACTAGAGGCGGCGAGCCCGCACATTGCGAGACGGGAAGCAACAGCTACCTTCCCCGTCGAACTCTGCGTTGGCACGGTGCAGCCGTGCCAAGTAATGTGATAGGATGGCTCTCCGGAGCCGTCGAGCTGGAAATGGCGGACTCGGAGCGCCG
>CAUJKL010000405.1 GCA_963204995.1 Planctomycetota bacterium
ACTTTTGGGTGTGGGGGGGGCGGGGGTTTGTGTCGGCGACCCCCGGGATTCCCCCCTGCCGGGGGCTGCCCACAATACCCGGCCCCCCACCAGTGCTTTTCAAGGTTTCGACGTTATTACCAGAATGATCCTTAGCCTGAAACGACGCGGCTCATTGCAGATGTTCAGCCACTGCGGCTAACAGCGGATCGATTGTCTGTGCTTGGATCGCGTGAGGTGGTGCCCACGAAAACCACGCAAAGCCTTCATGTTCGGTCAGCACAAGGTCGACGTCTCGTTTTAACCAGCCGAGGTAGATCAACAGCGTCTTGTCAGAGATGCAACTCGGATCACTGCGGTCGCGGACGGGATAGTGATGTTCGAACAGGAACGATTCATCGAGTTCGATATCGGCGACACCTATTCCCGTTTCTTCCCGCAGCTCGCGCAGCGCACACTCCAGATCCGTTTCGCCAGGATCGACATGCCCTTTCGGCAAGTCCCAGCGATTTGGGTGACGCATGAGCAAAAACTCACGCGGCTCGCGTTTGAACACGATGATGCCGCAAGATCTGACTTCGGACATGGCGACGCAGCCGATTAGGGATTCGCAGGAAGTTTGAAATCGGCGATGAACAGTTGGCTGCTATGGTCCTCGGTGCGCGTGCTGGTCCACATCAGCTGCTTGCCATCGGGACTGAACACCGGCAGCACATCGGCGTCCATTGAATCGGTGACTCGAACGGGTTCGCCAACGGTGAACTTACCTTCTTTGACCTCGTAGCGTACTAGCCACAGATCGTAATTCGGCCGGGCTTGCGGATTCGAATGGTCGGCTCCGGCCCAGATGATGTAAGGCTCGGTCGGATGCCAATACGGTCCCCAGTTCACGCTATTGTTTGCAGTGAGTGCCGTCTCGTTCTTGCCATCAACTCCGATCACGTAGATCTGTAAGAAGTTTTCCTTCTCGCGATCGCTGCGAAAGACGATCCACTTTTGATCGGGCGACATGAACGGCCCGCCGTCGTAACCCGGAGCGTTCGTCAGCTGTTTTACATCCGAACCATCGACGTTCATGAGGTAGATGTCGGGGTCTCCATCCCGGTCGCTGCAAAATGCAATCTGCTTCCCGTCCTGGGAGTAAGCGCCTTCCGCGTCGTAACCCATGGCAGCGGTCAACTGCCGCAGGATCTTGCCGTCGAGGTCCGACTCAAAGATATCGAGATACGGATCAAAGTCCCAAGAGTAGCGACGGCGCACTCCCGACTTGCGATCCTCTTCGGCTTGGCGGATGGCAGCGGCTTCCGTCTTATCCATGTGGGGGTCGAGGTGACTCGAGGCGAACAACAACCGTTGGCCATCTGGAGAGAAGTAGCTGCACGTCGTTCGGCCGCGGCCCGAGCTGATCAGCTTCGGTTCGCCGCCGGCGAGCGGCTGTGTGTAGATCTGATAGAACGGATAATCGGCGCGAATCGCCTGATAAACAATTTGCGTCCCGTCTGGCGAGAAGTAACCTTCACCGGCTTTCTCGAAACCCGACGTTACCTGACGGACGTTCGTGAGAAAGTGGCCCTCGATAGATGGAGCTTCATCCGCAGCAACACCGCTTTGCACCGCGACAAGACAGACAACGACGCACACGCTAACGATCAGTTTCATATACACAAGATTATCCTTCCAGGTTTGTTTTGAATGTAGACCGCTAGTCCGTGCCTTCGACTCCGCCGGGGAGTGGCACTTGGCTGGGTGACATTAAATATCCGATCAGATCGCGGACTTGTTCTGATGTCATCACGTCGAGCTGGCGCTCAGGCATCATCGACAAGTTCGAGACTCGCAGCTCTTCGATTTCGTCGCGCAGTAGCGCAATTCGTTCTGAAGCCGTCTGCATTGTAACAGTTCGCTCGCTTTCCTCCGCGACGATCCCGCTGAGTACGCGACCGTCCTCCATTAACGCAACCGTCAGATGGAAATTCTTAGACACCGTCGCACTCGGATCAACGGTGTTTTCGAGCAAGTAATTGATGTTGTTTCGCTGCGAGCCAGTCAAATCCGGACCGATCCGACCACCCGTGCTGAACAATTGATGACACTTCCCGCAGTTCTGATTGAATAACGCACGACCGGCGGAGAGATCAGCGGCACCGAGCACGGTTGGCGTTAACGCTTCGCGATAGTGGGCCACTCGTTCCAGCTTCTCGGACGAGATCGCTTGCAACTCAGGCCACAGTCGATCAATCTCGCGGTTAATCTCAGGATTGGCGAGCAACTGCATCTGTCGCAATTGAAAGGGTGAGACCTGGTCGCGACCGATCTTGCCCGCCGATACGGCGGCCAACAAAGCGTTGATCGAGGCTTGTCGCGACGTCAGGGTCGTGATCGCTTCGCGTCGTGTCGGCTCGCGATTGAACGAGCCATAACGTTCGATGATCAGCTCAGGCGTCTTGGGATCGTCAAAGGCCGCCAGACCACGGATCGCATCGATGCCGAGGTCACGATCGGTGAGTAGCTTCTGTAACATCGGCACAATCGTCGCGTCACGCGCCGCGACCAGCGTGTGGATTGCGGACCGTCGAGCAGCCAGATCCGCACCGTTACCATTCGCGATACGTTGCAGCTCGTCCATCGCTCGCCCATCGCCAAAGACCAGCGACAACTCGCGAGTCAACGTTTGAATCTGTTCATTACTGCTCTTACTCAACTTCGGAGCGACGGTTGACCAACTGGCCGGAGCAGCGGCTTGCCGCCAGCCCTTCAATGAAACCTCCATGCCGGCCAAGATGCACCGCTGAAAATCTGCGTCGCGGTTTTCACTCAACAGTCCGACAAGCTGGTCCACGGCAGCCGGTTGTCGTTCGATCTCACTCGTAATGCGACGCGCGATATGTTCGCGGAGCAGCGGCAGTGTGCTGGTGGCCGCGAGTGCTACCGATTGTGCCGGATACTCGGCGACTGCGGGCTCGATGCCGTACCACACCAGCAGCGGAAAGATCGGGTCGGTGGCGAATTCTTGCTTACTCGCCAATGCTTCTGCCAACACCCACCGATCGCCTTTTGGAATCTGTTGTAGTGCCGACGCGAGGAAAGACAGCACCAGCCCAGACGACTCTTGTTGTGCAAGTTGCTCGAACGCCTTTCGTGTTGCCTCGGTGGTGGAGCCACCATCGACCAGTAATTTGACGGCCCAGACGCGGACGTGTTCGTTCTCGTGTCGCAGTTGCTTCTGCAGCCACGCCTCATTCGTTCCACCTGTCACGTACAGCGCCCACATGGCCCGCAGCTTACGAGTTACATCCTGATTACTTTCGAACATCTCCGTCAACTGACGATGAGCTTCTTTTAAGTCCGCACCGGCAACGGATCGTTCTTGCAACAAGCGTCGGCTGTTGCGGACGAACCAATCGTTGGCGTGAAGCTGATACGCAACCAGTTTGTCGTTTCCAAGCTTCGATAGATCGCCAGCTGCATAAGGCTTCGGCTGACCGTAAGTCACCTTATAAATTCGCCCGGAGGTGCGATGAATGCCATCGTTGTCGTGACACTCGCCGATATCGGACCAGTCCGCGATATAGACGCCACCATCCGCACCTGTGACGAGTTCGATCCCGCGGAACCAACGATCCGTCGTGCGCATAAAGTCAGGTTCGTGTTTGCCAACATAGGTCGCGCCCGCTCGTTCGAGTCGATCACAGTTCAGACGCAAGCCATGTAAGTTGCAGGCGAACAATTGGTTGCGATACTTCGCGGGCCAGTTATCGCCCAGATAGATCATCATGCCGCAGTGGGCATGTCCGCCGCCGGCTTCGTCCGTGGTCGGAGTGACGCCGAGTTTCTGGATGTCGTGCCACGCTTCCTTGGTGTCCCAATGATAATGATCTGCGGTTTGAGGCAACAACTGATAGACGTGCGAATCGAAATGCTCACCGAACATCCGCTGATAGTAGGCACCTGGAACCACGTGCCACAGGTGACCGATCACCGTGTTGATGAAGAACATCTGTCCGTGATCATCCCAATCCATGCCCCACGGATTCGTCGTGCCGCTGCAAACGATTTCGAAATTCTTGCGTGTCGGATGGTAGCGCCAAACGCCACAGTCGACTTGCGTGCGGTGTTCGGGGGCGGTCTCGGGTGCGCCGACCAGCGAGATCGTGGTGATCCCGTGCCGACCGTACAGCCAACCGTCCGGTCCCCAACGCAAACCGTTGACGATGTTGTGACGAATGACATCGCCGTTCCAGCCGTTCAGAACCACAACCGGTTCGCCGTCCGGGACATCATCTCGATCACGATCCGGGATGAACAGCAAATCGGGAGCACACAACGCCCACACGCCGCCGAAACCAACTTCGATGCTCGTTAGCTTGCTCGCTTGATCCCAGAACACCGTCCGTTTGTCGAAACGCCCGTCACCGTCGGTGTCTTCCAGGATGACGATGCGGTCCTTGAGAGTTGTCTCGTAGTTCGTTTTGGCCTCGGCATAGGTGTAGCATTCCGCGACCCACAAGCGACCGCGTTCGTCCGTCGCGAGAGCGATTGGTTGATTGACGTCCGGTTCGCTGGCAAAGACCGAAACATTAAAACCCTCGGGCAACGAGATCCGCGAGCGGGCTTCTTCCGGAGTGAGGAAGGGCTCGGTCAACTCTTGCGTGTCGAACGGCTTGGGAAATTCGTCAGCGAATGTCGCTGTCGCCACGACACAAGTCGCGGCGAGCGTGGCGATCAGGTGGCGGAAATCGCGAGTTAAGGCTTTCATCAGGCG
The DNA here is from genome assembly GCA_963204995.1 of Planctomycetota bacterium. GTDB lineage: Bacteria > Planctomycetota > Planctomycetia > Pirellulales > Pirellulaceae. The sequence continues at coordinate 4,742 of CAUJKL010000405.1, forward strand.
ACGACTCCTCGTAGCAGTAACAGAAACCAGAAGTGTTTTATCATAGTCGAGCACGAGTCGCAGGTGGCAAGTGCATGGCCGTTAGGCTATTTCTGTGGAGTGCGGGGACTTGTCCCCGCTTTGGCATTTTCCCCGGTTGCCGCTCCACCTCGTGTCCGCCACGCTCCTTCTCGGCCGCAATAAAGTGCTTCGCACAAAATGTGAAAGCGGTGACGAGTCACCGCAGTCCAAAGTCCAAATTGCCTACTGCTAGACTTGTTGAACGGGATCGGTCCATAATGGTAACTCAAATCAAAATCCACAACTCCTCCAGGAGGTTTTTCCGATGAAGTGTTCACGACGCGAGATGTTCCAGGTCGCCGCAGGTGCTGCGGGTGTCGCTGCTGTCGGCTCGACTGTTTCCGCTCAGGTGCCACAGGATGCAGTATCCAAGGACTTCAAAGTGACAAACGGCCGCATTCGCCAATCGGTGATGGGTTGGTGTTTCAATCCAATGCCGGCCGTCGAACTGGCGAAGCATTGCGTCGATATCGGGCTGGTCGCCATCGAAGGAATCTCAGAGGAACACTACGCGGCGGTTAAGAAGCTGGGGTTAGAGATCTCGTTGGTCAGCAGTCATGGCTTCGC
>CAUJKL010000406.1 GCA_963204995.1 Planctomycetota bacterium
GGGCAAAAACATCGGGGACATCTTTTTGCCCTCAATGTTTTTGCCCACAGAGAATCGTGGCGGCATTCGTTATAGCGAACACATTTCCGTGCCATTGGCGACGATGCGGATCGTGGTGAGGACATTCCTGATTGGAGCGAACGTTGCCACGCCGCCGCACGTTTGATTTGTCAGCATTAGCCAACTTGCAACGGTCACCATTTCTATCGCGCACACCCCATTCTGAAGAACCGCGGCGACATCCAATTCAGCGCATCGATAGCCGCACCAATTGAGACCATATTGTTCGTGGAGAACGAAAGCGTAAACGCAATGATCAGCGATCAGACGACAGACCATACCGAAGGATTTAGACCGTGGAGACCGCCAAGACTTCAGCACAGAACGTCTCGGATAACGCGGCCGGGAGTTGACGTTGCCGAGCGAAGCGAGCCGACCGGCCTATTCCGGCTCGCGTTCATCCGTTGGTTCTGCCATTGCTTGTGGGGACTGCCGGTGCTGAAGGTAGCCATAAGCCTGGGCGTGAAAAGGGGTCAGTGGACGTGAAAAGGGGTCAGAACTATTTATTGGCGGGAGGGAGGGATCGCGGTAGGATGGCGTCATGCCTCGACCACTTCGTCCGATCGCGCCGGGTTTGGTGTACCACGTTGTCAATCGTGGCAATAACCGCCAAAACGTCTTCTTCAAATCGGGAGACTATGAGGCGTTTCTGAAGGCTTTGCTCGATCTTCAACAGCGCAAGCCGTTTGCCCTGTACGGATATTGCTTGATGAGCAACCATTTCCATCTGCTGATCCGGCCACAGCAACATAGCATCAGTCGGCTCATGCAAAGCGTATTGGTTTCTCATACGCAGCGTTACCACAAACATCGCCAAAGCCTGAGGCACGTCTGGCAAGGCCGGTTCAAGAGTCCCGTGATCGAGGATGACGACCATCTGCTGGCGGTGCTCCGCTACATCGAAGCAAACCCTGTTCGCGCCAAGATGGTGGAACGCGCCGGTGAGTATCGCCGGAGCAGCTACGCGTCGCATGCCCAGGGCGCTGCGAATGAACTGCTGAGCGTTTGCCAGCCGTATGAACAATTGTCTGCGTATGCCGCCGTACGCCAGCGCCGCTGGGAGGGTGAGCAAGTTATCGTTTGCCCCGCTCCCTCGCAGACTAGCCAAGTTGCAGAGATCGCGAAAAGCCAAAAGATTCTCGCGAAAGGTCTTGGCAATAGTTAGATTAGTGACGTGCGATCTTTGCCATCGGCAGGTCCATTAGCGCACGCGTCCTCCACGATCGTACTGGTGGTGACGATGAATCGACAGGATTGCAAGCAACCGGATTGTCCGACGGATGCCGAACTGCTGGCATTCAGTAAGGGTGAGTTGGACGCCGATGTGGCACCTCGCGTCGAACGATGCGTCGAGCAGTGCCAAGATTGCCTCGCGACACTTGCAAGCTTCGAAGACGCAACGGGCCGTTTTCTCGCCGGTATGCGAGGTGCGCTCGTCTCGGAGGTTTGTTCTGTCGACGAATGTGCGCGGGCAGTTCAGATTGCCGATGCGGCGATCGACGCCAGTGAGACTCCGCTCGCCTTGAGCTTGGGATGGACTGTCCCAACTCACTTGCGCGATCTCCGCCTGGTGGAGCAAATCGGTGTGGGAGGAATGGGCACGATTTATCGTGCCATTCACGAACCGATGGATCGGACAGTAGCCGTCAAGCTGCTCCCGGCTCACCGACTAAAGAGTGCGGAAGCCATTCGGAGGTTTCAAAAGGAAATCAAAGCCGTCGGCAAGCTGTCCCATCCGCATATCGTGCAAGCTTTCGACGCCGGCGATCACGAAGGGATACACTTTCTAGTTACGGAGTTCGTCGCGGGCGCGGACTTGTCTCAAGTCGTCCAGGCCGTGGGGCGTCTTCGCATTGCCGATGCCTGCGAGATTATTCGTCAAGCCGCCGCAGGGTTGGACCACGCACACCAACATGGTCTGGTACATCGCGATGTCAAACCGTCGAACATCATGCTGGCAACGGACGGTTGCGTAAAAGTCCTTGACCTGGGACTGGCACGGCTGCTGGAAAACGAAGGCGAAGCAGCGAGCGAAGTGACCAGCGCGGGTCAGGTCATGGGGACCATCGACTACATGTCTCCCGAACAAGCAGGCGACAGTCACAACGTCGACGCTTGTACCGACATCTACAGCCTGGGCGCGACTCTCTACAAGCTGCTAACCGGCGTTGCGCCGCTCGGCGATCGCGGCTACACGACGTTGACCCGGAAGATCACGGCGTTGGCAAGCGAACAACCGACACCGATCCAAACACTCCGCGACGAGATTCCCGAGTCGTTGGCCAAGGTTGTCCAGCAGATGCTGGTCAAGAGCCCCGAGGATCGACTTGCGACCGCGAGTGCGGTGGTCGCTGCATTACAACCGTTTACAGCCGGTGCAGACCTCGCCGCTTTAGCAGAGTCAGTTCGAAAGCCGGAGACCGCTCGCATCGATCAGACACAAGTCAGCACGAGTCGCTCGGTGCAGACCGAGACGCGAGAACTGGTCCGCCCCCAACCCGCGATTCGATCTGCATCACAGCGGACTCGGGCAATCCTGAAGTTTGCTGTCGGCGTCGTGCTGGCTGGCGTCGTGCTGGCCGGTATTGTCGTAATCATTCGCGACCGATGGGGAAACGAAAGAGCCCGATTCACGCTGGATGACGACGATCGTGTCGAAGTTGTTACTGAACCCGTGCGTCCGCAGGAATCCAAGAAAGCAGACAACAATCAACCCGCGCGATTGGCAACACCACCCGTGACAAACGTGCGTCGAACAATCCGTGAGTTTGATCCGAGTCAGCCGATGAGCCGCTCGTCGCTCGTGACGCGTCCCGCGACGATCGAAGGTATCAAAAGCTGGACGGTGGAGACAAAGGAACATCGCGGCCCCGTGCGAACCGTGTCATTCAGCCCGGACGGCAAGTGGCTGGCCTCTGGAGGCGAAGATGGGACCGTGCGATTGCGAGAACCGGAATTCGGCGCGGCGCAGAAAGTTTTGGTCGCGCACGGCGGCGTTGTCCATTCACTCGCCTGGTCGCCCGATTCGCGTTATCTCGCCAGTATCGATGAACGATGCATGGTTTGCGTGTGGGATCCTGAGAACGGCGGGCTGGTGCAATCGACAGAACCCGGACGGTATAAGGGACGTGCGGACGTCGTTTGGTCAGCGGACGGAAGCCAAGTGATCTTCACAGCGAATCTCGCTGGCGGCTGGGTTGATCGCGGCATCAGTATCTTGGATTTAGCGACACAGAAGCGAGAGGTCTATCTCCCGGAAGTTCGAATCCACGACATGCGTCGTCTTTCAGGCAAAGACATCGTATTCCTGGGAGGATACGAGTCTAGCGAGATATCTACGTGGACGGAGGGCTCGCCTGGATCGCATCTAGTTGCGAATTCTCCTCCACATGCGCGAGGTCTAGCAGCATCTCCGGACGGAAGACTTGTCGCATTCAAAGTGCCCGGGAATACTGAGCGCCCGATTCAAGTGCGAAGGGTACAGACCGGCGAGTTGGTGCATGAGATCTCTTTTCCAAAATTCGGCGGCGTTGGTCACGCGCCAATCCAAGTTGCCTTCTCGCCAGATGGATCCCAACTGGCTGTTGCGTCAACCATTAGTGACCAAGTTCGAGTTCTCGACGTCCGTTCAGGAGCATGGGTCGAACCTATCGCCGTTAGTGGATTGGCCGCATATTGTTTGGACGTTGCGTGGTCCCCCGATGGCAGACGCTTGGCAGTGGCTAAGCACCGTGGAGTGGCGGTGTGCTCCACAGAAACGCGCCGCTGCTTAGCGAGCCTTTCAAGTGGAATAACGAACATTTCGAAAGTTACATGGTCACCCAGCGGTTCCGGGCTCGCAGTTGCGCCTACCTGGGCGGAATTTCGCGCCTGGGCTGCGGGTCAGGATGCCCTAGCGTTTCTCCCGAATGGTCACAATCCACACAGCAACGGTTCTACATTCCAAATAGAGTGGTCGCATGATGCCAACATGATTGCGATTGCATCGCATACGAGTGCCGTCGATGTTTGGTCGCTTCAACAACGTGAGCGAATCGCGAGTCTTGTGCGGCTGACCGAAGGCGAGCCCACCGTCGCATGGTCAAGGGATGATGGATATTTGGGTATCGGGAGAGCGACGTCTCTCCGTGAAGTATTCGGTGATTCGGTCGTTGAACTGAAGGAGCACAACGGACCAGTTAAGCGATTCGAGTGGTCACCAGATGGCCGCTACCTGATGACGTCAGAAGATATTGGAGGCAAGACGCACGTCTGGGATACCGCCGACTACACGCACTGTCAGTCGTTCGAAGCGGGCGGCGGATGGGGCACCGCTTGGTCGAATAATAGCCAGTTTCTCGCGACGACAAATGGAACGCATTGGGATCAGCAACCAATGCGGATGTTTGAAATCGGGAGCGACGCCGAGCCCAAATGGGAGTTTAAGCTCGGAAGCTTCCTGGCCGTTCCTCTGTTCTTTCTTCCCGACAATAGACACCTACTTGTCGCGGACCACTGTCCTGATCGCATCGACTGCAGTGAAGCAGGCAGCTACTTGGTTAGTACGGACACCGGGAATGTCGTTCACAAGTTGAAATCCAACGGCGTACATACTGCCACGTGCGGGCAGGATGGGAGCGAGTTGAGGGTGCTTGATCAAATGAATGTTCTGCGCAAGTGGGACGTCAAATCCGGACGACTCAAAGCCGAACTTCAGGGCCACGTGCCCTACAGCGAATCGGCAGACTGGTCGGCTGAGACGGAGACCATCGCGAGCGGAGCTGATGGTTCCGCACTTCACCTCTGGTGTGCCAGAACGGGACGCCCGCTCGGTGCATGCCTACTTTGCAATAGCACAACAAATCTCTATCTGAGTCCGGAGGGCCACTATCAACCCACCGGCGAGTATCAAGGGGAATTCGTTTATGTAGTCGAAACCGATCATGGTCAGGAAACATTGTCCTCAGCACAATTCACTGATCGATTTGGTTGGAGCAATGACCCGGCGCAAGCAGTCTTTATGGACATCGATTTGCTCGCAGCTCGCCGCGTGCTGGTGCTCGGTGGTGAGATCGGGATTTATGCCCACGACGAACCGATCAAGACGTTCGACGAACTTCCGTCAACACTTTTCGACATCGATCGAATCTGGTTGTGGAAAAACGAGCAAGTCGCCGATCGCGACTTGCAATGGCTCCCCAAGCTGAAGCGGCTTCGCTCGCTAAGCGTCGCGTTGACGGGGATTACCGATGAAGCCATGAAACATGTAGGTGCGGTCGGCACTATGCGTTGGCTGTATCTCGACTCGACCGCCGTCACCGACCAGGGCCTCATTGAGCTGAGCGAATTGTCCGAACTGGAGACGTTGAGTCTGGTTAGTCTCCAGGTCTCCAAAGCAAGCCTAGGCCAACTCACCTGCCACAACTTGAAGAATCTTTACCTACGCCACAGCACGATCCTTGACGACGACCTGGAAGCGACCTGTCGTTTTCCTTTACTCGACCGCCTGTGCCTCGACAACACCGCACTCACGAACGCTGGACTAAAGCACCTTGTTGGCTTGGAAGATCTCAAAGAGCTAGATCTGAGCGGAACGAAGATAACGGACGAATGCCTGCCGACGCTCCAGCAGCTTACGGGATTGACGAGGCTGCTTCTCACTAACACAGCGCTTTCCGATTCCATCGTGACGGCGCTGCGGCAATCCCTGCCCAATTGCTCGATTGAGCGCTAACTTCGAGTCATGCACTTTTTGGAGTGCGGCGATTCATCGCCACTTTCGTATTTTTCGAGTTGGAACCAAGTATTCGCGATCCCACGTAACCTGCTGTGACGATCAAAAAGTGCTTCGCACTGGAGAGGGGAAAGCGGTGACAAGTCACCGCAGTCCAAAAAAAGAACGGGCGAGTCGTCCACGTCACCCGACGTAAACGTTGGGCCTAGTAGCAGCTACGCTGCGAAAGGACCGTAAACGGCCCAGTTGTTGTTCCTGCAAGATGGAAACGCTCCCCCTTCGCTGCCGTCCTCCGACGTTGCCGCCACCTTCCGCTGCGCAGCTGCGGCTCCTCCCGCCGTCGCGTTAAACGACACCAAGCAGGGGAGCAAAAAAGATCGAGAAAGGTGCTGGCAATCTCTTCTGTAGTGACAGTCGAAGTCGGGCCTGCTGCTCACGCGACTCTGATGCAAAGGCATGTCAAGTATGGAGAAAAACACGATTGTCGACTGAGTGCTAAACACGACCCTGCGCCGGCCTGCGTTCACGCAGGCACCTATAGGAAGGAGGCCGCCATGTTTATCCTCTCTTGCCCCCAATGTGGAAAGCGATATTGTGCTCCGGTGAAATGGCAAAGAGAGTTTGTCAAATGCGATTCGTGTGGCGCTAGCTTTTCTGTCCCGCACGAACAACAGTAGCAGGGAGCCAGACAAGTCTTTGCGTGAATCCGAAACTTCGCGCCAGTCTCCTGACGCACATGTTTCGGCGCTCTGGAGAGAATTGTTGTTGAAATCAGCATCGCGTTGTGGCACAACTACTGAGGTCTACCAGTTCCGAAACGGTCGGCCTCACCATGCGCAATCACCCTGCTCGAGATGACAGTGGCTCGCAGCAAGAAACCCGCGAGACTTCGCTCAGTTTGCTTCGCCGCCTCAAGATGTCGACGGAAGACAAGGTCGCTTGGTCGCGACTGAACCGCCTGTATGCTCCGGTGGTTCTCTACAGGTGTAAGCGGGCGAACTTGAGTCTTGCGGATGCCGAGGACGTGATTCAAGAGACTTTCCGCACGGTCTATATGAAGATCGAGACGTTCGAGCGGCGGCACAAGCACTCGTTCCGCATGTGGTTGAAGACCATCACGGACCACAAGATTGGCGACGCGTACAAACGGCTGAACAAACAAGCACGAGCCGAGGGGGGAACCGAAGCTAACCTACGCTTGGAGCAGCAACCTGATTTGGCGGCCACCGACGAGTCGGAGGCCGAAGAATGCAGCTTGGTCCTACAGCAAGCCATCGAGTTGGCCCAAGAACGCTTCGAGCCTCGAAGCATCGACGCTTTTCTGCGCGTCGTCGTTCACGGACAAACCGTCAAGTCCGTTGCGGAAGATCTTGGCATGACCCCCAATGCGGTACACGTTGCGAAGTCAAAAATCCTCACCTTCTTGCGGCAAGAACTGGATGTTGAAGTCGACTAAGAGCGTTGGCATGTAGCTGATGTCGCAAAACTTCGGGCTTCCGCGAAGGAAACCTGAGCACTCTCGCGAGTCCAGCTACAATCCGAACGTGCCACTCTTATTCGCGAGCAGCGTAGCAGACCGTTCATCACTAAGCCCTCGCGTGCCGGTTATCCGGTTCGTCCGAACAGCGGCAACGCTTCGAAACGTTGGCCCAGAACGGCGTTCGAGTCGGCGCCGAGCCAGTTGTCCAGGACCGTTGCATAGACCTGTCGGAAGTCGACTGACATGTCGAGGTCGCCTTTCACTAGATCGGTCAGGCTCGGATGTTCGCCATGCAAGCCACCCTGAATCTGGTTACCGAACAGGAACATCGGGCCAGCGACTCCGTGGTCCGTGCCGCGGCTGCCGTTCTCCTTCACTCGGCGACCAAACTCGGTGAAACCCAGAACGACCACGCGATCCAGTAGTTTTTGCGACTCCAGATCTTTTAAGAATGCGCTGATTCCTCCGGAGAAAGCGGTCATCAGATTGTCGTGCGACTGGCGTTGGTTGGCGTGGGTATCGAAGCTGCCTAACGATGCGTAGTAGACTCGCGTGGGCAAGCCGCCCGCGATCATGGCGGCGACGGTTCGCAAGCCCGTTGCCAGACGATTGCCACCGTCTGGATAAGTGGCAGCAGGCTTGTACCCGCTGACCGCTTCACGAATCACGGACGACGAATCGTCGGCCCCCTTGGCAACCCGTAATAAGAAATCGAGTTCGCCGACTTGGGAGTTCGCTCGCTCGCTAGGCATCTCGCGATTTAGTGCTTGAAACGCCTCTTGTTGCGGCGCGCGGCCTCGCCAGCGGTAACGATCCGGATCCTCGAACGAGACCGGCTTGATCCTTTCACCGAGCAACGCCAAAGGCACTTTGTTGCCGACGTTGATGCAGGCCGTTGGATCGCCGTCCTTCGCGGTCTGATCGAGGGCGCGTCCCAGCCAACCGGAGCCGCGTCGATCGCCGATGACGTCGCCTGCGTGCCAGATGTCCATGGCCTCGAAATGAGACCGCGTTGGGTTGGGGTAACTGACGCCCTGGACAATTGCCATTTGACCTTCGTCGAAGACGTTCTTCAACTCTTTTAAGTTCGGGTGCAACCCTACCCGCTCGTCGATTTGCAACACGCTCTTCTCGTCGATTCGTGTGGACTGCCGCGCGGACGTGTAGGCCGGATCGGAATAGGGGACAACTGTCGAGAGCCCATCGTTCCCGCCCGTCAGTTGCACCACGACGAGCACTCGATCGTCATGTTTGTCGCTTTGCTCGCGTACAGCCGCCGCGGTCTTGCCGAGAAACAAGGGCCAGGCACCGGCGACGCTCATACCAGCCACACCACACCGCAAAAATTGTCTTCGGGCGATTGTATCGATCATGTCAGGTTGCTCCGTTGAATCTGTTTTGTATTAACGTCAAGGTCCATCGGCGAACGAGGCGACTTAGCCCAGCTGATACTGCGGCGAACTGACAATCAGGTGAATCAGCTCGGGCAGTCGACTTGCCGGTTGCTTCTCGTTGTAAAGTTCGATCAGTTTCTCTCGCGCGTCGTCCGTCGCCGGGACTAATAGGAATCGTTCCAACAGGCAATCGACCGCTTCCTCAGCCGTCAGCTGCGTGAAGTTCTTACCCAGCAGCTGTGCCGCGCCGCTGC
>CAUJKL010000407.1 GCA_963204995.1 Planctomycetota bacterium
CGAGTTGCAATACGAGAGCGGTGGGCACCGCGTCCAACGCGTTCCAGAAACCGAAGCCAAAGGGCGTATTCATACTTCCGCTGCAACCGTCGCGGTGTTACCGGAGCCGGAAGACGTTGAGATCAATCTCCACCCTGACGATTACGAAGTGCAACGCTATGCCGCCAGTGCGGGTCCAGGTGGCCAGCACGTCAACAAAACGGCTTCGGCCGTGCGACTGTTCCATCACGAAACGGGCCTGATCGTGCAGTGTTCGGACGAGCGCAGCCAACACAAAAACCTGGCGACGGCGCTCCGGTTGATGAAATCCAAACTGTACGACGCCAAACGTGCCGAAGAGGCGCAAAAACGATCCGATCATCGCAAGACGCTCGTCGGCTCCGGAGATCGCAGCCAACGTATTCGGACGTATAACTTCCCCGAGAATCGGGTCACCGATCATCGCATCAATTTCACGCTGTATAAACTGGATCAAGTCATCGCCGGTGATCTCCAACCGGTGACCGACGCTCTCATCGATTATGATCGCGACGCATTACGCGGCATGATGGATGAATCGACCTGATCGCGAGAACTCCCCAAGATGCCGGAAACAGAAGCTTGGACAGTCGGTCGCCTGCTGAAATGGACGACGGACTTTCTCAAGCAAAAAGATTCGACCAGCCCGCGACTCGACGCGGAAGTTCTCCTGGCAACCGCCCGCGACTGCGAACGCATCGAACTCTATACGGCATTCGACGAAGAACCAGCCGAAGCGATCCGCACGAAATTCCGTGAACTCGTACGGCGTCGGGCCGAAGGTGAACCGGTCGCCTATCTCGTTGGCCATCGGGAGTTTTTCTCACTTCCATTTAAGGTGACGCGCGATGTGTTGATCCCACGTCCGGAGACGGAACTCCTTGTGGTCGCGCTGCTCGATGCCGCGAAAGAGCTGAGTGTTCGCAAACCTGCACTCTCGATTGCGGATGTCGGAACGGGAAGCGGCATCGTGGCGATTTGTGCCGCGAAGAATCTTCCCCACTGCCATGTCACGGCGATCGACGTCAGCTCGGAGGCGCTTGCGATCGCCCGAGCCAATGTGGAAACCCATGGCGTGGGCGAGCGAGTCGAACTGGTGGAGAGCGATCTCTTCGCGCAAGTCGATGACCGTCGGTTCGATCTGATCGCCAGCAATCCGCCATACGTAAGCGAGCCGGAGATGCGAGAGCTTCGCGCGGACGTGGCCAACTACGAGCCACATCTCGCTCTCTGCGGTGGTCCCACCGGTACTGAGATCATTCAGAGGTTAGTCCCTACCGCTGCGGAACGACTCGTTGCGGGTGGTTACTTACTCTTAGAGATTAGCCCCATGATCGATCGGCAGACGCACGACATCATCAAGGCGCACGGCGGATTCGAAGCACTTCGAACGCTCAAGGATCTGGCTGGCCACGCACGCGTCGTCGTCGCCAAGCGACGCGCCGAGTGATTCCGCGACCGTACCGCTGGACACGCCGTGTATCGCGATCAGATGTGGACCGTTGGCGTCGACGCGAAACAAGGCACGATCAAAACGATGTCTGGCGTTCCGCCGCTGGTCGCAAGTGGGACTTCGTCAATCGCGACAAGCCGCTTCCCTGGGGAGCGCGCAGGGGACGCGGTTCTCTTTAGAGACGGCTGCGTCCCCTAGATCCGTCCAATACAGTTCCCGTCTGCGGAACGACTGCATTCTGATGGTGCTGCACGTGCGGAACACTGGAGTGAGAGGTCTTCCATGAAATACAAAACTGGGCTTCACGAGTCCGACGAAGGTTACAGCGTTTCGGTGCCTGGAGTGCCCGGTTGCTGGTCGCAAGGAAAGACTGAGGCCGAAGCGTTGGACAACATCAAAGATGCAATCCGCGAGTATCTAGCCGTCGTGGACGAACGTTTGGTCCATCAGCACGGCGGTGCCACCTCAGTGGTGGACACAGGATGGAACGAGGCCTCGCGAAGTGGCGGCAGATTCATTGGCCCGATGCCGGAACTTATTCATCAACGAGTCCTGCCCCGCTAGATCCGTCCCGTCGCCTAAGCAGCGTCCTCTCGCGATGCCTCAAACGTCACCCGTTCTCGTTATTCTTCTGTCATGCAGGTCGCCGCATGATCTGATACAATCCCGCACATGGCAAAGAAATCTCGAAAACGCGACCCCGATCCCGATAGACGAACTCCACCCCACCCGTTGGCGGAGATCTTCGGCTATCCTTTCGACAACCACTCCGAACTTGCCGCTCGACATCGTGGCAAACGCCTTTGTCCCTTCAACAACAAGGTTCCGAATTGCACCAAGGACAAGGCGAACAATCCGCTCGGAACATGCACGATTTTCGATGGCAACGATCTCGTAATCACCTGCCCGATTCGATTCAGACAGAATTGGATCATTGCTGACGATGCCGCGGACTTCTTCTTTCCGAAGAACTCGCAATGGACGTCATTAACCGAAGTTCGCCTGAAGGACAAAGACGGCGGATCGGCAGGTAACATCGACATTGTCCTTGTATCTTATGATGATCGCGGACACGTTGTTGATTTCGGTGCGCTCGAGGTGCAAGCGGTGTACATTTCGGGGAACGTCCGCCGACCGTTCGAGCACTTTATGGAATCACCAAAGGCCAATGCACGCATGGATTGGCGTTCAGAAATAAATTATCCTAATCCCGACTACCTTTCTTCGTCACGGAAGCGACTTGCGCCACAACTGCTTTACAAAGGTGGCATCATCAATGCGTGGCGGAAGAAATCCGCTGTGGCAATCAACGCTGCGTTCTTTCGCACGCTTCCAAAACTCAAGCGTGCATCTAAAGACAAGGCAGAAATCGCTTGGCTCATTTACGATTTGGTTTACGACTCCTCGTCATCAACTTACCAACTAACGCGTACGGAAACGGTCTACACCAGCTTCGATGCAGCGTTGTCCACGATCACCAAGTCCGAACCGGGCGACGTGAGCGACTTTGTAGCGATCCTTCAGGGCAAACTTGACGAAAAGCTTGAAGAAAACAATCCGCCTGATGCTCCAACCTTGGATCAGATTGTTGGAGGACATCAGGAATGACCCGCAAACGAATCGTGAACGTAGCGTCGGTCCCGAAACGTAGCCCTTTTAGATATCCGGGCGGAAAGACATGGCTCGTTCCCGAAATACGAAAATGGATGCGTAGTCTCACCTTTCACACAGAGCTTTTCATTGAACCATTTGCGGGTGGCGGAATTGTCTCGCTAACCGTTGCTTTCGAGGGATTTGCCGATCATGTCATTCTGGTGGAACTTGATCCCGATGTTGCCGCCGTATGGAAGGCAATTACCGGGCCACACTTTCAAAAACTGAGTGATCGAATCTGTCGATTCGATGTTAGCAAAGAAAATGTGCAACGCGAACTTTCGCAGACCTCAACAGATAATGATGACATTGCGTTTCGCACGATCCTAAAGAACCGAATGTATCACGGCGGAATCTTGGCACCGGGTTCAAGCCTGATGAAGCATGGCGAGAATGGCAAGGGGCTTCGCTCTCGCTGGTATCCAAAAACGCTCGCAGAACGAATTAACGCAATCGGAGATATTCGTGAACGGTTTACCGTCGTTGAAGGTGATGGTATAGCCGAAATCCGAACACATCACAAAAACCAGAAGGCCGTCTTCTTCATTGACCCGCCCTACACCGCCGATGGTAAGAAGGCCGGCAAACGCCTGTATCTTTACAACGAATTAAATCATGCGGAACTTTTCGATGCCGCAAAAACGATTAAGGGTGATTTTCTGATGACATATGACGACGCCGAAGGCGTTCGCAAGTTGGCACAGGAGCGTGGATTTAACCTTGAGCTTATCGCAATGAAGAATACACACCATGCAAAGATGACTGAACTATTGATTGGTAAGGATGTTAGTTGGGTTTCCGCACCCGATAGCGGTCACGTCCAAAAGCAATTCGCGTTCGACTGACTCTAACGATACGGCGGCGAACAAAACGATGCACGTGCAGGACCGGAAGGGATACGTCCAATTAACTGAGTACTGGGCTTCCCCCTTCTTCTTTTCTTCCTCCCCGTTTCTTCTTCAATCTGGTCTGATTCCATCGCTCACCGGCCTCTCATGATTTTGGTCTTGCTCGGAGCAGCTAGTCTGCCCATGTTCGAACTCGAACGTCATTGACTCCGTTAAGTTTACCGGTGGACTAAGGAGTTCTCGGGTAGAGAGGTCTCGGCGGCAATGTCGTCGCCGAGCTGGAGACTGCGGGATGACAGGCTGTGTCGAGCATCCAGGCAGGTAACGGAATGTCTGGCGTGAAGGGGTCGGTTGCGGACAACGGTCTCGCTCTATCGTTATCCTGACCAAAGTGTATTCGTAACCGCGGCGCACTTTTTTGGAGTGCGGCGACTTGTCGCCGCTTTGGAATTTCCCCTGCCTGCAGATTTCGCTGCCTCCGCGTTCGTTGCGGTGACCCCAGCTTGCTGGGTGTTTCCGGCTGCTAGAAACTGCTTGCTCGATGCGGCGGTTCGGCCTTTTGTTTTCCGGCACCCGCGCCGATGGCGGGGACCGCCGATGCGGCGGAACCGCGATCGAGGTCGAAGATCGTGAAACCATCGGCCCCGAGCTCGCGAGCCTGGTGGATCTGACCTACGGTGCGGTCGGGGGAAAGTCGAAACTGGCCGATGCCGGGATAGATCGGAATGCGACCCTCGATCAATTTCTGTTGATTGCGGACGAGTCCGATGAAGTCCAGATCGCTTTGCGTGTAGTCCACGGGACAGACGAAATCGAGATATCCCGCCTTGATCCACTCGGGCCAATCCTGGGCGACCGACTCGCGGCAACTGGGATAGCTGCTGAACACGGCGGCCGAGATCTTCAAGCCGAGACGGATCGGTTTGGCTTCGTCATGCACCGCCTTCACCAGCCGCGTAATCTGGTCGCAGCGCCACTGGGCGTATCGCTCGCGCAAGTCGCCCGAGTAGCAGTCCACGGGCCAGTTTTTCACTTGCTGATTCGTCTCGGATTCGAAGCGGTTGCGACAGCCATCGCAGTAGCACTTGTCGCGGTCGGGATAGCGGATGTAGTCAAAATGCAGACCATCGATCGGATACTTTCGGGCGACCTCCAACATGCTTGCCAATTCGAGTGCGAAGTTCTCCGGATGCGACGGGCAGAGCCAATCGTGAGACTGGCCATCGACAGAGACTTGATTCCGCCGCTCCTGATGAATTTTCCGGATGAACTCCGGTGGAGCGCCGGACAGGTTGAAGTTGACTTTCCAGACGTGGACTTCCAGACCGTACTTCTTGGCGGCCGCCAGGCATTGAGTAATCTGATCGCCAAATTTCTCAAAGGTGTCACTGCGCGGTAGAACGTCGCTGGCGTAGTGGGCGCGACCGCCCCAGAGCATGTTGGGCAGGATCATGTTGAACCCCGCCGCCGCCAGTTCCTTGGCTGTCCGATCCCAATCGCCGTCATAGGCTCCGGTTCCCGAATGATTCCAGATGGCCCGGCCCTCGTGCGCGGGACTGGGCTGAGCCAGTAGGTAGGCCTGGACCAGTTCTTGCTGAGCGCCGCTGGCCAGGTCGACCACTTTGACGTAAGCAGCCCGATCGAATTCTGCACGCGCTGCTTTGCTCTTCTCGGCGGCTGCAGCCAGATGCTCCTTGACACCGGCACGATCATTGGACGACCGAAGGTACGCGATCAGAAGCGTTGTCGTCATAGTCAAATACGTCGATCACCTGATCCGCGCCCGGAAGGGTCAAGCCAGCCAGTAATATCAGCGTGAGGAATGTCATCGTTGGGCCTTTTTCTTCATCGGTCTCTCATTTCGGAATTGGAACATATAATGTCTTGCGATTTTCACTTCCCATCGATTTTGCCAACGGCTGCTAGAAAAAGAGAACAACCAGAGGAGTCATCGAACCGTCGATTGCAACGACAAATACGAGTCCGTGTTACTCCTCCAATCGGTAGGCAAACGCTTGCTCGTCGTGCTGAAACGTTCCATCGTCGGCCAGTGGGCGATCCCACAAGACTTCCCCCGATTCTCTAATCGCGACG
>CAUJKL010000408.1 GCA_963204995.1 Planctomycetota bacterium
TGGGAAGAAAGATCGGTTCAGCCGTATCGTTCGCATGCACGCCGACAAACGCGAGGAAATCGACTCCGCGTCTGCCGGCGACATTGTCGCGATCATGGGTATCGACTGTGCGAGTGGCGACACCTACGCAGCCGAGACGAAGTATTGCTCGCTGGAAAGTATTTTCGTTCCCGAGCCCGTGCTGAAGGTCGCCATTAATCCGCTCAGCCGAAGCGATGGCGATAAACTCGCCAAAGCCCTGCAGCGTTTCCGCAAGGAAGATCCCACGTTCCAAGTCTCGACAGATGCTGAGACCAACGAAGTATTAATCGCCGGCATGGGTGAGTTGCATCTCGACATTTACACCGAGCGTATTCGGCGTGAATACGGTGTCGCCTGCGAAGTCGGCGCTCCCAAGGTCAGCTACCGTGAAGCCCCGACGCAGATTGTCGAGTTCGATTACAAACACAAGAAGCAGACGGGCGGTTCGGGCCAATACGCCCATATCAAAGGTCAACTCGAGCCCTTGCCAGAAGGTTCGCCCGATAATTTTGTGTTCGAGGAAAAAGTGATCGGTGGTCGCATTCCCAAGCAGTACATCCCGTCGATCGAGAAGGGCTTCCGGGAGTCGCTGGGCAAAGGTCCCGTCGCCGAATTCCCGGTCGTGCTTGTCAAAATGGTAGTGACCGACGGTTCTTACCACGAAGTCGATAGTTCGGATCGAGCGTTCCAAACGGCGGCTCGAGGTTGCTTCCGCGAGACATTCCAGAAGTCCAAGCCTGCGTTGCTCGAACCGATCATGAATTTCGAGATCGAAGCGCCCGAGTCGTATCAAGGGCCAATCGTCGGCGACCTCACGTCGCGTCGTGGCATCGTCACATCGACCGATATTCGCGAAGGAACCTCCCGCATCACTGCGGAAGTTCCGCTGGCCGAAACGTTTGGCTACGCCACCGACTTGCGAAGTATGACACAAGGGCAGGGCGTGTTCTCGATGGAACTGGCGTGCTATCGCCAGACGCCGAGGAACATCCAAGAAGAGATCGTCGCTGAACGCAAACAGGCTCAGCTGGTTGGTGCCAAGTAAGGCGTAGAACGGAATTCATTTCGTTCTTTGCGTCGCGAACGCAATTTGGAATGACGGGAGGTGGCTGGGACTGAGTCCGCGAAGCCCCGGCTCACCATGAACTCCAATCAGCCGTGGCGTCGAAGACTCCGCCACAGCCACCCGCCTGGATCAAGATTTGGAAGTTATTTCCTGGACGATCCTTAGCCGAGTTGCTTCAACATCCAATCCAGCGGTTCGCGAATTCCGCGTGGTTCGACACGCAACGGCAGTGAGATCGGTGCGCCATCGACTTCCAGGTTGATTGTTGCACCAGCGACAGAAGCAGCAAAGAACTCGCATTGCTTGTGTGACGAAACCGCTTGGCGAAATACACATGGAACGTGCGTTTCCGCATAGGTTCGCGGCGAATCGAAGCACGCCTGAGAGCGATCTGCCTTCGTGAAGACAAACGCAATTGGTTTGTTTTTCCAAGAGGTGTTTCTTTTCGCCCCAAGTTCGCCGAGGTAGCTGAGCAACTTCATCGCAAAGAAGTCTGGAGCAGGATCGCCACGCTCGATTCTTTGTGTATCCAGCAGGATAATCGCACCACCACACTTCTTCAGAAACGCACGAGTGATCGGCGAAGCCTGGTGATCGAGTTCCCGTTCCATGACAGCTCCCGACATATCGGGGAACACCAGCTCTCGTACTCGACGTCGGTTCGAGTCCGCAATCTGCAGGTGATTCCAATGCCAACTTTCCGCCTCATCGGAGGTCGGTGCCGGAAAGTGTTGACTAAAGAGTCTCGCAATCACTTGCTGTTGTAACATCACGGAGAATGCGCCGCGCGACACGGTGTGAGACGAGTCGCTGTTACGCGAGAGGTTGTCACAAAGCATGCCGAGGTACGACGTCTTGCCCGCGTTTCGCGGACCAAGGACGGCCAGCATCTGCGGCTTTTTAGTCCGCTTATCGGCCGTCTGGTAGGTCAACGCCAAAGGCGCGTAGCAGTGGCGGCATCGCTCGGCATCGTGCCGATTCCCACCGTCGCAAACAAAGCATGGCACGTCGACTGTGTAGTGCATCAGTTCGTAGGAATCGAGCGGGACGTTGACGAGTCGACTCATTGCGTGCCCTCACTCGGGTCTTGTCTCGCGATCAATGCCACGACATCGCACGCACTGACGGCACACCGAAAGCCGATGTTGTGCCTCCGCGCAAACGGGCTGTCAGCACTGCAACACTGACAGGTGGCGCGAGCTTCGAGATAGCTGTCGAAGGCTCCGCCTCGCAAGCTCTTCATTGGCTCGGCGAGCTCGAGTCGGTGTTGACCATTCCAAAGTTGCAGATTGCTCGCAGTCCATTCCCAGACGTTGCCGATCATCTGTCTCACGCCGCCAACGCTTTCGCCTTCGGCAAAGGCGTCAGCCGGCATCGGATGCCCAATGCCGCTGTCTGCGAGGTTGGCACGCTCGGGCAGGAACGAATCGCCCCAGGGGTACTTATGCTGAGTGATCGAGTCGTCCGTCTCGATCGGAGCGCAAGCAGCCCGCACCCACTCGGCGTCGGTTGGCAGACGCATGCCGATCCAACGTGCGTAGGCTTCCGCTTCGAACCAACTGACACCGACGACCGGTTGATTTGTCTCACCAGGTTTGTGATGCCCAGCGGACCAGAATCGTGGTCCCAGAGCCCCTGTGCCATCGACAAACTCCTTCACGGACGGCCAAATCGACGCATGCCACAGCGACTTCTTTTGATAACCGCCGTGATCGACAAAGGCTTGAAACTGTCGATTGGTGATCGTCAGTCGTTCCAGGAACAGGGCGTCCACTTCTACGGTGTCTGTCGAGTCGATCGCGTCGAAATCTGCTGTCTCGTCCACCTGCCAGCGATTAACTCGCACGCGACCAGCTGGCACCAGGCAAGTGTCCTCGCGGAAGCGGTCGATGGCTGCCTTCAAGGCGTCCGGTTCGAGGTCTTGCGCCAGCTTCGGTCGTAGGAGCAAGGCACTGCGATGAGTGTCGATCATCCCATCGACAAGTGCCGCTCGATCGGCCGGAAGTTCGACCGAGGCATCGACTGGCATCGGCCGTGACCTCATGCCGTTCACGACGTCCGGCTGAGTCACCGCGTCGGTAGTTCTTCGCCAAAGTAACCTCATCCTCGCTGCCCCGCGATGACGTTCACTTATCAACTTGACTCCGAAGCTGCGGCAACCGCCTGCTGGAGTCGCTCAAATGGATCGATCTCTGACGCAGGTGGACGGCTGGTTCGGGGATTATCTTCACTTGCGACTTCTGTTTCGGCTGGCTGCCCAGTGAGTGCATTGACCAACGCAGTCAGTACTTCGGTCTGCTGTTCAACGAGCCCCTTCAGCCCGGCTACGTCCTGTGCAATGTTCGCATCGCTCGATCCACACTCGGCTCGACTGGCCTGTGACAGGAACCGATCGACGTCGTTGAATAACTCGCGAAATTCGCCTTCCCATTCCGAGCAATCGGAACGAAAGTCGCGGAGTGTTTGCTGAATCGCTACAGAAGCTGCGTGCAAGGTAACCTCGACTGGAACCATCCAAAGACGCGGAAACAGGAACTGTTTGCCTAAGCATCGTGCGATCAATTATTGTCGTAGCGAAACTCGTCAAGAGTTTCGGCTGCCCACAATTCCGAAAGTCTTGACGACTTTCGCTACGGCCAAATCGGACACTTATTTCCCGCACGATGCTAAGAAGAGTCTTCGTCTTTCGTGACCATCTGAAATCTAGGTCACGTTTGGGACGGATGCAAATGTGATGTATTTGCTTCATTGGAGGCGGACAGGTAGCGGCGAAATGCTCATGCCGGTTCACAAGTAGGATATTTTGGTTAAGATGGGAAAACATGGACGTCAGTACTGATTGTGCGGATTCCGCATTTCCGAGAAAAGACAATGACCGATTAGGAGCCGATTGATGACTCGACGAATTGTTTTAACTGTAGCGTTGGTGGCGAGTTTGGCCGCACTGTCAAACACCGCAGAGGCCCGTAACCTGTTCAACCGACAAGCCGATCCGGCGCAAAGTCTCGAAGCGTTGCCGATTCCAGGCCCCGCAGTTCAACAAGGTTGGTCTGCCCCCACGCAGAAGATGCCCACGCAGAAGATGCAGTACCAAGCGGTCCAAAAGATGCCCTATCAGGCTGTGCAAAAGGGAGCTTATCAGAAAGGCGCGGTAGCGACTTGTGTGCGGTATGTCCAACATCGCCCACATCGGAAGACCTGCTGTGATTGCGGTCCTTCTTATCAAACCGTACTGACCGTGATCGATCCGAGATCTTGCTGCGCGATCGACGTGCCCGTTTGTTTGCCAGCCTGCTGTACCGGCCAACCGCAATGCAATGGGCGCAACGGGCTGTTCGGGCGAGGCATCACGAGCTACGACTGGTGCTGCGGTTACTCCGTTCGCATCGTCGTCGGACATCACGGTGATGTGACCGTCCACTACTACGGCGTATAGTCCCAGCCAACGCGAAGCGACATCTCGTCCGAATCGGTCTCTAGCACTATCATGGCTCCAGCAGGCGCGGCAGCTTGCTGGAGCTTTTTGTCGCTATT
>CAUJKL010000409.1 GCA_963204995.1 Planctomycetota bacterium
GCTCACGAAGGCGTGTACGTCGATGATGTCATCATCGGGTTCGCCGAACGTGGCGAATTGGTGCTTAATGCAGGCGATAACACAAACATCGACGAGACTTTCGAGCTGCTCAACGACGAGTTGAACGGTGTGCATAACGAGACACTAGTTGGCGATTACCAGCTAGAAATTCGAGCCGGCGATGATTTTGGTCAGTTCGCCAGTGGAACGTTTGCTGGTCCTTCGGGCGTCTCGGTACTCACGGGACTCAATACGAATTCTCGGGCGGCATCGCAGTACACCGTGATTGCCAAGTCGGGAGCCGTCATCGCCGATGGCGACACGTTCGAGATTTCCGATGGCGTTCGCCAGCGCACCTTTGAGTTTGATGATTTGTCGGGAACGATCGGTCTGGGCGTGACTCCGGGGAATGTGAAGATCGGTTACTTGCCCGCCGACGACGTTAATCGAATGGCAGAACGCGTTCGTGATGCGATCAACGCCGAGTACCTGGCCGGTAGTTTTGCGATCTCCGCATCACTATCGGACGGCACGGATGCCGGGCTGACGAGCACCGGCTCGATGGTGGACCTGGTAGGCGATGCCCGCTTCTCTGGTCCGCTGGGAGTCAATGCACAGATCAATTCGGGTTACGCTTATGTCAACGACTCGCTCTTCCGAATCGAGAACACTTCGCAAAGTGGCGAGAAGATCGATTCGATCACGCTGACGCTGCCGCCAGGCATGAGCTTTGACACCGTGCTTCGATCCGGTACGGCGGGCTTCAATATTCACCGCAGCTCGAATCAAGTCGGTGCGGAGTTTACGTCGCTCAATCCGGACGAGGTCACGATCGACTTCTCGCGATTTGACACCGGTCAAAAGTTTGTCTTTGGTCTCGATGTGTCCGCTGCATCCTTCGTAAACCGCTACGGCGCAGCGCTGGGACGCAACTTGGCGGGCACGACCGCAACGATCCACTTCGACAGCGGGCGTGAGGTCATCGATACGTTCACTCGCCTGCCGGTCGATGGCGGCGTCGCGGCAGTACTGGGCGGCGATCGAAAAATTGCCGCGATCGCGTTCTCTGGGCAAAGTGACCAAAACACTCCGCGCGAGCAAGGACAGATCGTTGTCCAGTCCAATCAGATTTCCGATTCACAGAATTTTGGAATCATTGCCGATGCGGGCGCTCGAACACGCAACGACCTGGCCACCTTGGCGGCCACGACGGCCCATCCTGGTCCGCCGATCAACTTCGATAGTACGAACAACGAAAACCTGGCCCCCGGTCCCGTCATCGTCAACAACGTGATCTCGGGTGGCGGGCAAGGCGGGATTCTGTTCAGCGGCGATACGAATGCTGCGCAGCAAGGTGCCGTGTCATTCGGGCGGATCGTTAATAACACCGTCTACGGAAATCTTGCCGCGTTCGTGGGTATTCAAGTGGAACAGTCGTCGAGCCCGACGCTGCTCAATAATATCGTCGCCGGTTCGTTCATTGGCATCTCGGTGGATAATACATCGCTATCGACGGTCATCGGTGCGACGTTATTCCGAGATAACTTTGTCAATGGACTCATCGGAGGAACGGTTTTCGATTCGGCAACGGGAGTTGGTTCCGCACCAATCGTATTGACTTCCGCCGATCCCTTGTTCGTCAATGCCGCCGGTAAGAACTTCTATCCACAAGCGAGGTCGCAAGCGATCGATAGTTCTATCGACTCCTTGCAGGACCGAAGTGATTTCGCCAATCGCATCAAGGCCCCACTGGGGATCGGACCATCGCCGATTCTCGCACCAGACCGCGACGCCTTTGGGCAGTTGCGGGTCGACGATCCGAACGTCAGCACGCCGACGGCTCAAGGTTCCAACGTGTTCAAGGATCGGGGCGGGCTGGATCGAGCGGACGTATCCGGACCGATCGCGACGCTCGTCAATCCTCGCGATGACGATGCCGAAGGAGCGGATCGAGATCGCAATCCGACCTACGTCCGACTGGAAAGCGGAACGCTTTCGAACTTTGAAATCCTTATCGAAGACGGAGATGGCACCGGGCCAGATCGTAATACCATCGCGAGCCAAGCATTCGTTCTCACCGAAAACGGACGGACGCTGATCGACGGGGTGGATTATATCTTCGGGTTCAATGCGACAAGTAATACGATTCGATTCACTCCCGTCTCGGGGATTTGGCGGCCCGGCAGTGTGTATGAGATCAGCGTCAACAACCGCGACCGAATCGTGATCAGCGTGCCCAGTGCCGATATCGTAACTGACGGCGACCGATTCCTCATCACCGACGCGACGGGCGCGTCGCAGAGCTTCGAGTTCGAGAGCGGCTATACGCTGGCGGTTCCGAAAACACTCACGATCCAGGTGCCGGCGGCAGGCGCTGCCGCGATTTCGGACGGCGAGACGTTCCGAGTGTCAAATGGAGTCACAACCTTTGCCTTCGAGTTCGACTTTGATGGCAACTCGCTGAACTTGCCGATTGGCCTTGTTCCCGCAGACACGGCGAGCGATGTGGCGACGAAAATTGCCAATGCACTAGTCAATCAAACCGCGCTAGGATTAGCGTTCGCTCGGGCGCTGCCCGGCGGCATCGTGCATCTTGGCAGCCTGCCGAACCACACGTTGGATGTCAGTGGCACTTCGCTATCGCAGAGCGGGCGGCCGGCCGGAGTACAGGATGGAGAAACCATTCAAATTGGCGACGGAACGAACATACTCGTGCTTGAATTTGACAGCAATGGAGTGTCGACCGCTCCGAATCCGATCAACGTTTCTCCCAGTCGTACGAACAAGGAGATTGCTGCGGACATCGCCCTGGCCATCCGTAATGCAGGATTGGGCTTGGCAGGAACGCTGGATTTGACCGACGGACGGGTCAATCTCGGAGGTGCGTCGAATCACACGGTGGATGTCAGTCTTTCTTCCATCACGTTGACGGGGCAACCGGGCGTTGCTCCGCCGATCACCCTGTTCATCCCCGGCGGTGGTTTGTCGATTAGCGACGCAGGAACCTTCGCCATTAGTAACGGGCCGACAACGGTTACATTCGAATTCGACAAGAACGGTTCCGTCACGCCGGGCAACGTAGCGATCGCCGTACTGGATGTTTGGACGCAAGACCAAGTAGCGAACGCAGTCGTCACGGTGCTCCGGAATTCGGGAATCGGTGTGAATCCGGTGAATGCTGGTGGTGGTGCCGTGACTCTGGGCGAGACCGCACGGCATTCGATTAACCTGGGCAACAGCGGTTTGACTTCCGTTGGCGTGCCAGGCGGAGCCATTGCCGTCTTGTTTAGACCGTCTTCCAATGTGTTCTCGCTGGCTCAAATGCAGGGAGCGCTGCTCAATGCAATTCGCCAGAGTACGCTTGCCAACGTGGCGGCCACGGCGCGCGATCGACAGACAATCTTCATCGATGGAGCCACGGCCGTTCTCGGTCTTTCGAGTTCCTTCATCACGGGCGTCAAGGACGTGGCGGGCAATACGTTACAGCCGAACCGCCCGCCCGATGACACTCGATTCACGATTCTCACACCTGGTGTGCTGCTGGATTACGGTGATGCACCAGACGGGACCGCGGGGGCGACTGTCTCGTACGCCACGCTGCAGGCCAATAACGGTGCTCGACACGCGATCGTGAGTCGCAATGGTCTGCGACTGGGAACGCTAATCGATGCCGAACCGGACGGACAACCGACGCTCAACGCGGACGGTGACGGTAGCGACGATGACGGTATTGTCTTTGGCGGAATTTTCACGCCGGGTTTCGCCCCGATTCTCACGATCACGGCTTCCGACTTTGGCTTCGTCGATGCTTGGGTTGACTTCAATCAAGATGGCGATTGGAACGACTTTGGCGAGAAGATTTTGGATAGCGTGCCGGTCGTGACGGGCGCGAACTCCATCCAGCCAAAGGCAGTTCCGCTCACTGCCGCGTTTGGAGACACATACGCCAGATTCCGCATCTCGCGTGTGGGATCGACGTTCCCAACGGGCTTGGTGGTGGATGGTGAAGTCGAAGATTATGCCGAGAAGATCTTGCCCAATGAACCGCCATTCATCGCACCGCCTTTCAACACGAATGGTGTGCCAACACAGACGGGTAATGAGGACGGTCCAAGCCTGTCGGTGGATCTTGAGAATATTGGTGGGTTGCCAGTCTTTGGCGACAACGATATCGGTGTGAATGGCGACAAGCTTACCTACACCGCTTCGATCGATGTGGTGAGATCTGCCAATCCTGGAGTTGTCACGCTGAGCACTTCCGGTATTTCAGGATCCCTGATAACGCTCGTTCCGCGACCGAATCAAAACGGCTCCGCGATTGTGCTCGTCACCGCCACGGACCAGGCAGGTAGCAGCGCACGGACTTCGTTCACCGTCTCGATTGCCGCCGTGAATGATGCTCCCGTCTTGACACTTCCGGGCACTCAAATCACAGACGAAGACAAAGCAATGGGGATTCCCGGGATTACGGTAGATGACGTTGATCTTCTTCCGACCGACCTCGTCAGGCTCACGTTAACGACGCAGAATCCCGCGTCTTTCCTGACAATCAACACGAACGCCACGGGTGGGGTGAGGCCAGCGAATCTCGGCGCGAATCAGAATGGCACGAGTACGATCACGATCGACGCCACGATCGCTCAGATCAAAGCGACGTTTGCTTCCAGTAGTGGTTTGGTGTACCGCGGTGCCCAAGACTTCAACGGCAACGACGTCATTCGCGTCACTCTGAACGACTTGGGGCAGCACGCGGATCTTCCGAATTCACAAGCTCCAATCATTGTCGCTGGGAACATCTCGATTACCTTGGCGGCCGTGAACGACGCACCGACGATGACCGTCCTGGGCAATCAGGAAGTACCCGAGGATACCGATCTCGTCTTCAACGGGTTCGTGATCAGCGATCCTGATGTCGGAAACGCGCCCATGGAAGTCACCATCACCGCCACAGAAGGTATTGTGCGACTGAATGGTGCGAATGGGACCGACCCAGCGAGTTTGATCATTGGCCCCAATTCAGGTGCCAACAATTCGGCGTTCGTCAAGCTGAAAGGGACTCGCGCTCAGCTGAATAATGTGCTGAACGGGATGATCTTCCGCGGACGACAAGACTTCAATGGACTGGCGAGCCTGACGATCAAAGTCGATGATCTCGGCAATACGCCGGGACCGGCTAAACAATCGACTCAATCGATCGCCATCCAGGTGCTTGCGGTCAATGACGCACCCTCGTTTACAATTGCGCAAACGGTGCTGCCTGCCGTCAACGAGGACGCCGGCTCGCAGGCATTCCCGCTAATTGCGTTGGGGAACGTCAGTCGTGGTCCGGCGGACGAGGCGGGCCAAGCGGTGACCTTCCTGATTACTCGGGTCATCGGCGCAGGCGACCTCGCCTTTAGCGTTTCGCCAACGATCAATCCAACGACTGGAATCCTGAGCTATACGCCGGAACCAAACGCAAACGGCCAAGCGGTGTTTGACGTCCTGGTGATGGATAATGGTGGCGTGGAGACGAAGAACTCGGCCGGCGTTGTCGTCGCTACCGGCGTCGACAAATCGGCACCGAAACGCATCACGATCACCGTTAATCCCGTCAACGACGCGCCTCGATTTACGAAAGGTCCGAATCAGCAGATCAATGAAGACGCGCTCGACCCCGTAGATGGTACCCGTCTCCAGACGATCAGGCCGTGGGCGACCAACATCTCTCGTGGACCGCTAAATGCGGTCGATGAGGTAAACCAAACGCTGACGTTCAAAGTTGTCCCTGTTCAATCGGGTTTCCTAGTTGGCAATCTCGCTTTTGTTCAAGCACCCGCGATCGATCCGGCGACGGGCAATCTCACCTACGAAACAGTTCCAGACACGAACGGCGTGCGCGTCTTCCGGGTGACGTTGGAAGACGACGGAAATGGGGTCTTCCCGAACGTGAACACGTCAGTCGTCGAAACCTTGACGATCAGTGTTGCGGCAGTGAACGATCCGCCTAGTTTCAACATCGCGGGAACGAGCCAAACCATCAACGAAGATTCGCCGCTACAGATCGTGCCAGGCTTTGTCTCAAATATCTCGCGCGGCCCTGCCACGCCTTCCGACGAGGATGGTCAAGTACTTACTTTCAATGTGGGAACTACCTTTGCGGGGACAGCGACCGATGCGTCGGCGATGTTCGCTCAACGTCCCTTTGTTAATACGGTGAGCGGCAATCTGACTTATCAGATGCTGCCGGATGTGAACGGTACTTTCGTCGTCTCGCTTGAACTTGAAGACAGCGGAACCGGTGCCATTTCGCCACCGAACGATAACAAATCGCCGAAGCAAACGTTCACGATTACAGTCAATCCGATCAACGATGCTCCTCAGTTCCAGTTGGTGGATCAGAATACCAACACTCCTGGCGTGATAGACCTGTCAGTTAACGAAGACGCCGGGCAGGTCTTGATTGCCGGGTTCGCAACTGGCGTAACCCGTGGCCCCAGTGACGAGAGCGGACAAGTTTTAGCATTCGATTTGACCGTGCAGTCGACAACTCGGAGTCTGGCGTTTACGACTCCGCCTGCGATCGCCTTAAACGGGACTAATGGTCAGCTGACGTTCCGAACCGCACCCAATACGAACGGTTCAGCCACGATCGTTGTGAGTTTGCGAGATGACGGCAACGGAACGGCACCGCATGCTAACACGTCGGCACCGCAAACGTTCACCATCAACGTCAACTCCGTGAATGATCCGCCGTTCGTCGCCAATCCTGTGGCCGACTTTGAGGTGCTTGAAGATGCACCGAATACCGAGATCGAGTTGTTCCCGAACGTCTTCAATGACTTCGATATAAACGCGTTCGATAATGACAGTCTCACTTTGACCGTTGTGAACGCCGCAGCCTTGTCGACGCAAGGGCTGATCAGCACTAGCATCGTGCAAGCGTCACAGTCGGCGATATTGAGGCTCAATTATCTACCCAATCGAAACGGTACTGCCGAAGTCATCGTGCAGGCTCAAGATACGTTTGGGCTTACGGTCCAAGACACCTTCACCGTGACCGTGCGGGCCGTCAACGATGCGCCTGTGATTACCCGTTCACAAGCCTTGTCCGTTGCTGAGGATACGCAAACGACATTGGCGGGTCTGTTGATCACCGATATCGACGCTGCGGAAACTCCCAACGGCCCCATTACGGTCACGTTCGCGACAACGCACGGTACGCTGACGGTCAACCCATTGATTGGTTTGGGGATTACGGACAACGGCACGAAACTCGTCGCGGTCACCGGAACACCCGCGTCTGTTGCAGCGATGCTGGCCAACGCCAATGGCCTGCGTTACTTGAGTGATCTCGACTACAACGGGCCAGACTCGCTCGTTATTGTGGTCAAGGATGGTGGCCATACCGGAATTGGCGGCGAATTGACATCAACGTTGACGGTGCCTCTCTCGGTGACTGCAGTCAACGACGCTCCGAGTGCCGCGAACGATACCGTCGCGACTCCGGAAGATATAGCGATCGTGATTAATGGAGCAACGCTGCGGGCCAACGATTCGCGGGGGCCGAGCAATGAAAGTGATCAGTCCCTGCTGGTCACTGGTGTCGGCGCGACGGGTGCGTTGACTGCATCCAGTGCGAACGGCGGTACTGTTGCCCTGAATACCACGAATCGAACGGTCACGTACACGCCGCCAGCGAACTATGTCGGGACCGATACGTTCATTTATCAAGTGACCGACGACGGGCTGACGAACGGCGTGGCGAATCCCAAGAGCGCGCTGGGCACCGTCACGGTCACGATCAGTGCCGTCAACGATGCGCCCGTGCCCGGACCCGATTCCCAGTCCGTGGATGAGGACAATCAGTTGGTGTTCGACGCCGTAACGCTCATCGGCAACGATATCCCAGGCCCGGCAACGGCGACTGACGAAGTCGGCCAACTGTTGAGTGTCATCGGCGTTAGCTCGACATCGAGTGCTGGTGGTGTTGTCTCGCTCACTCAAGGAGCGATTTCGTACACTCCCCCGCAGGACTTCTTCGGGACCGATACATTCACTTACTCGGTTCGCGACAATGGCCAGACGCAAAACCCGACGACCGGACAGTTCCAAAACGACTTCCGGACGTCCACCGGCACAGTAACCGTGACCGTACGCGCCGTGAACGATGCGCCTATCCCGATGTCGGACACCCGTACGACTCCGGAAGATACGCGACATGTTTTCAATGCGTCGCTCCTGCTGCAGAACGATGCCGCCGGACCGAGCAACGAGAGCAATCAGGTGCTGAGCGTAATTGGTGTTAGCGCTGCCAGCACGAATCAAGGTACTGTATCCCTCGCCTCCGGTGTGATCACTTATACGCCACCCGCCGATTTCAATGGCGAGGACATCTTTACCTATACCGTAGCCGACAACGGCTCGCCGACACGTACCGCGACCGGTACTGTGACGATGAACGTGACCGCAGTCAACGATCCGCCTACCGCTGGCACCGACTTCTATACAACGGCAGAAGACGTCGCGTTGACAATTGCGACATCCACGTTGCTGAATAATGACGTGCGCGGCCCGGCCAACGAGAGTGGCCAGACGCTTACCGTGCAAAGCGTGTCGGTGGCTAGCGCTCAAGGCGGCGTTGTCTCGCTCAACACGGTAACGAACGAGATTGTCTACACTCCGAAAGCGGACTTCAACGGCAACGACACGTTTACCTATACCTTGGTCGACAACGGAGTGACCAACGGAGTGCCCGATCCAAAGAACGCAACGGCTACGGTGACCGTGACTGTCACGCCCGTCAACGACGCTCCGATCGCTGTCGCTGACACTCGAGCAACCACGGAAGACCGGATTCTCACGATCGATGCCAGTACTCTTTTGGCCAACGACTTGCCTGGTCCGTCACAAGACGGAGTCGATAAGGAATCCAATCAGACGCTGACCGTCATCGGCACCAGCCAAACGAGCACGCGAGGCGGAACGATCACTTTGGTGGGTACTACCGTCACCTACACGCCACCTACGGACTTCGATGGAGTGGATACGTTTACCTATCAGATTCGAGACAATGGCACGACGAACGGGCTACCTGATCCGAAGTCTGGCACTGGTACGGTAACGGTAAACATCTCAGCGGTTAACGATCCGCCGATCATGAAAGCCTCGGCGAGCGAAACGAACGAAGATCAGCAACTCGACATCGCACCTTCCGTCTTGACGCAAAATGACGTCGGAGGTCCGGGAACAGAGAGCAATCAGATACTAACGGTCATCGGGGTTGTCGGCACGAGCGCTCAAGGCGGTACGCTGGTGTTGGACGTGAGCGGGACGGTTAGCTATAGCCCGCCGCTGAATTTCAACGGTGTCGACACGTTCACGTACACGGTCCGCGACAACGGCTTGACGAACGGTGCTTCCGATCCGCAGACGGCTCTGGGAACGCATACGGTCACAGTCAAGCCCGTGAACGATCCGCCCAATGCGATAAATGACGCGTTTGCCGCGAACGAAGATGCCGTGCTACAAGTTCAAGGACGCGGCGTCCTGGGCAACGATTTTGATATCGACTTGCCTCCGGATACGCTGACCGTTAACAATCCTGGACCGTTGCAAAGCGATCAAGGTGCGAACGTCACACTCAACGCCAATGGAACATTCACTTACGATCCGACAGCAGCAGCGAAACTCCAGGCGTTGCGCACTGGTCAGACGCTGGTCGACCGCTTCCGATATCGGGCGTTTGATGGCTCGGTAGTGTCGAACGAAGCTACGGTTAACATTACGGTCGTCGGTGTGAATGACGCTCCGGTTGCCGTGAACGATACCTTCACCGTCTTGGAGGACACACAACTCAACGTCAACGCGACTGCTAGTATCTTGTTGAACGACACGGACGCTGAGGAAACAGATGTCTTTTCAGCCTTGACGGCTGTGCGCATCAGCGGCCCCACAAATGGCACGTTGAACCTGAACTCGAACGGCACGTTTACGTATACGCCCGCACCCAACTTTAACGGTGTCGATACGTTCTTCTATCGAGCGAGCGATGGCATAACGAACTCGAATAATCTCGGTACGGTCACCATCAACGTCACCGCCACGAACGACCCGCCGAATGCTGGGCCCGACGCCTACTCAACGACGTACGCCACGCAACTGACCGTCAATGCGGCCAATGGTGTTCTGAGCAACGACACCGACAGCGATCAAACGACCCCCTTAACCGCTCAACTCGTGACACAGCCGGCAAATGGTACGGTGACTCTCAGCTCGAACGGCTCGTTCGTTTACACGCCCAACAGCAACTTTTCAGGAACCGATCGATTCACCTATCGAGCGGTCGACGCCGGCGGACTGCAATCTGCACCCGCAACCGTAAGTATCACGGTCGCCAGTGCGGCGTCGTTCCAGAACCCAACGAACGCGCGCGACGTCAACGCCGACGGCTTTGTTTCCCCGGTCGATGCACTTCTGTTGATCAACCACCTCAACTCCGTTGGCGCACACGCGTTGACGGTCGATTTGCCTGGCATCGCATTCCCCGACACGAACGGCGATAACTTCATCTCGTCGGTCGACGTACTCTTGGTAGTGAATCAGTTGAACTCTGCGACCAATCCGGAAGGCGAAGATGTGGTGCAGGTCGCATCGTTCAATCCCGTTTCTCAACCGTCAGTTCCGGGGCTGGCGATTCAACCGACCACAGGTGTCACGGCACAAGTGGTGTTTACACGAGCGATGGCTGATGAGCAACTCGATGCCGCGGATGACGATGCTCCCGCAGAGGATTTCTTCGCCGAGTTAGGACGCTCCGATTTTGCTCGTCAGTATCAAGCGATGAGTTCTTCGGCTCGGACGTCGCTGGCCGCGAAAGCAAAAGACCTGGAGTCTGCTCTCGATAGCCTCTTCGGATCGAACGGCCTGGAAGACGAACGGATGGAGTGAGTTTCCGATTGCTGAATGGTTCGAACGTTGGAGGTTTTGGGTCGCGGCATCTGGCCACACGAATAGGCGTTGCTCTTCTGCGCCCTATTTTCTACCCTGGTGCATGCTGTACGTCCGGCGGCAGGGGTTGCGTGAGTGCCACGATTTCCGGACGACGGAATTGTTCGTTTTTGCCATCGAGAGGCGCGCATGACTTCTGACGTCGTGGTTTGTCCACATTGCCGGACAAATCTGCAGAACAGCGCCAGCATTGCGGGACAAGTCGTGGCTTGTCCACAATGCCAAACGCAGCTGCAAATGCCAGCCATGACACCCTCCGTCGCACAGCCGCAGCTACCCACGCCAGCTGCGTTGCCCCCCGCGATCGAACTGCCGCCAGCCATAGAAGCTCACGCTGCTGCCACACCGCTGGTTCGAACGGCGAGACCGAAGAAAGGAGCCGTGCCGAGCGTTCAAGATCGACTTCGAAAGAGAACAAACCCGCTGGCGATCTTCTTTACGGTCATCATTGTTATCGTTGTGATCGGAGCTGGCGTGGCGTCAGTGCTCTGGAATCAAGTCGAGAAGGCGAAACGACAGTTCGCGGAGCAGATGATTGGGAACTGGGAACTGGTTCCCGGTCAGTCCCAATTGGAGCGTTGGGATTTCGCCTTCCATAACGATCGGAAGTTGCAGATGGCGGTAGGCACTCAGCTCAGTGAAGGACGTTGGAGTGTCACGTCCGTACATGGGACGACAGGGTATGTGTCGATCAGCTGGTCTGATGGATCACGCGAAACGATGCTCGTCCGACTTGAAGGTGGTACGCTGCAAATCCGGCTCGATAGCGTGGGAAACTTTGCGTTTCGAGCCGCCGTGCCGTAGCTCGTCAGCGCCGGCGGTTTCAAGAAACACAACGAGCAGCCAACGTGAACTGCCGGCTGCTCGCCGTAGGATCTACCGACAAAGCTTCGGTTACTTTTTGGGCACGCCCAGTTCGGCTAGTTTTTTCGCGATATCGGCCCCGTGCGTCTTCGTCTTGACTTCCTTGTCGATGGCGGCGACTGTGCCGTCGGCAGCGATGAAATAGGTCCACCGTTCCGGCACCTGTCGGATACCGTGAACGACGCCGTATGCTGTGGCTACTTGCTTGCCTGGGTCACTGAGAATCGGATAGTCCAGCTTCAGCGACTCCGCAAACTTCTTCATCGTAACCGCGTCATCACAACTCGCCGCAAAAAACGCGACCTGAAACTTGTCCAACCCAGATCCCGGGGACGCCTCGACCTCAAACTGCTTATCGCCGAGCAAGGTGACATCGAACGCAGTATCGATTTCGCTGGCACGCAGCGAATTGCACTGAGTCGTTCAGCCACCGGTAAATGCCTTGGGGAACCACGCCACCACGACCGCCGTGCCCTTCAGTTCTGACAACTTGTATGTCTTGCCGTCGCTTCCTTGGAGGTCGAAGTCTGGGGCCGGATCGCCGACCTTGAGTTCTGCTTGGGCCGAGTTAGCGAACAGGCCTGTCGCCAGAGCCAGGCCAACGACCAAGCTCAAGAGTGTTTTCATCGTCAACTCCTTCAATCGGTGAGTTACTGAGGTAATTAATAAGAACCCAAGCTACCACGCCCGCGCTGCCGCGTCCATTCTCTTCCACTTGGCCGGCGGCTTAGCTCTCACCGAGCCCCGCCATGACCTCATCTGAGATTTCAAAATCGACGGAGACGTTTTGAATATCGTCACGATCGTGAATCTTCTGATCAAGACAAAGCAACCGCGGCAAAACAAAATGAGCGTCTGAATTGTCGTGTTCTACGGCGCGTGTTCTGCGGCGCATGTTATCTGGTCCGCATAACGCTCAACCTGGGGTGGAAAAAGCGGATTTAAATGCTTGCAGGCACTCGACATTCGCGGTCTCAGACTTCCAACGTAGGGACAACAACCCATCCGCTACATGGACTTCCGAATGACTCCCTGCTCCAATCCCTGCGCAACGGGTGCCACTGCGCATCGGGTGCCACTGCTGGCTTGTCCAGCAGTGGTGCCTGTGCGCACTTCGCACTGCTGGGCAAGCCAGCAGTGGCACCCGATCTCAACTCTATGCCATCACACTCGCTATTCAGCCATCAGCTTGGCAACCTGCGGTTCGTGTCGATTCGGCCCAGATCGTGGAACCAGGGGTCAGAACCCAATACCGTTCGGCACGAGCTTTGCTAGCCAGAATAATCTTCAAACACGGCACCTTGGGCACGGGATTTGCGCCATGCATTTGACCGTATTGTTTCACTGTCAGGATGGCAGCTACGGTCATGGTGGTCCAGAATATCAACCCCAACGAACTCCGGCGGCAACGCTCGCAAAGAGAACTGCGGCAGCAAGTCGCACGGCAGAAGTGCCGCGAAGCGTGCCCCGGCTCCGATCCCAATGGCGACTGCGACGTACCGGACTGCAACAATCCCACTGACCAGCCGAAACTCGAAGAGCCCGACATCACGCGAGCAAGTGTTCGCGGCGCTGGAACCGACATCTTTGCAGTTGAGTCTTCAAGCGGTGGAAGACGTCGAGAGCGAGCGCGTGCGGCTTCATCGACATTGGAAGCAGCAATTGGAACGCGTCCGCTATGATGCGGAGCGAGCAGCGCGTCAGTACCAAGTTGTGGAACCGGAGAATCGCTGTCGATTGCGTCTAAGGAATGATGTCTACATTTTCTCCTCTTGGCGACTGTACCAACGCACCACTTGCGGCTTCCGCCACAGGTAGGGATTGGGAATCACAAGCACATGTACGAGTCGTGTAAAGGGAAATAACCCGATCGTCAGAAATGCCAACACGATATGTAATTTGATTAGCCAAGGCATGGCAACCACGAAGGTAATATCGGGGGCGAGCTGAAAAATCGACCAGAGGTAGGGCGACATGATTGTCGCAAACCAGCAAGACCCCCAACGATAGAACAGGGCGATGCTCACTCCACTGACGGTCTGCACTAACAACATAAAAAACAGCAGCCAGTCCATTCGCGACGTAACCATACGAACCCTGTCGTTGTTCATTCGTCGCATGATCGCGGCTACCAGACCGATCAGCGTTAGAATGCCAAATACCAGCGCCGAGATCTCCAATACATAGAGTCGCCACGGCCTGCTGTTCCAAGCGAGCAGCGTGCGCGGAAGCAGAAACGCGAGGAAATGCCCAGCCGTGACTACCAAAATCCCGTAATGGAACGGCACGAGTGCCCAGAAATGGTGCTTATTCTCCAGGAATTGGCTCGACAGGCTCGAATAAGAAAAAGGCCGGACCCGGTAGCGATAAATGGACATCAAGAGGAATGTGAACAGACATATGTATGGGATCACTACGAACAGGAATTGATCAAAAAAATGCTGGCTCATTTCAATCTCTCATTAGGTCGTCGTCGCTGGTGGCGGGTCGACTGCGGGGGGCTGTAAATTGCACCTGTAAGGGCACCAATTCAACTTCCCTGTCACCATAGGTCGAAGCGGGCAGGGGATTCGAACGCAACGGATCGCTCATGCCTGGCGGGCGAGGTCCGTTCTGACCGGGAAAGGCACCGGTGTTGCGGAGCATCTTTTCGTCGTTCTCGCCCCACGGCTCGCCCGGGCCGAAATAATCCTCCAGCACCAGCAGAAGGCAGCGAATCAGGTGGCGATAGGGCGACTGGTTCTTCTCCAACGAGGTCTGCATCTTGAAGAGTGCAGGAAACACACACGCATGAGTGAATTGGTGTGCCTCCTCATCAGGCATGGCTGCGATCACCGCTAACACATGAGTCAGATGGTCTGGCAGATCGCTCGACTCGAGAATCTCATACTTGGCTAGTTCGACGCGCATCCGTACCAGGAATTGGCCGCGCATGTAGTCTTCGCCGAAGAGATGCCAGCCGATTTCCAAGGCACAAGAAGGGTTCACTTCAAAGGTGCGTGTGTAAGATTCTTCCAATTCGTGATCGACACATTGTTCGACAAATTGACCGAATGCCGAAATTCCTTGGGCTGCCTCGGGCAACTGCGTTTGCACAATGAGATAGAGCAGCTCGACCAAGGGGAGATAGTGATCGTCGGGATAATTCAACAGCCGGCTGATCGTGCCGAGACTGCGCGCCCTTTCTGAAATCGGTGCCTCCGAGGAGTCCGAGGAGAGCGCTGCGATGATTGGTAAATCCGCCATTACAATCCCCTTCTTGGAGCGCCTACGAAGCCGAATCCCGCCTCGGCTCGTTCCTCGTTTGGTTCCTTGATCATTTCGATCGCATGCTCCCGGTACATGGGTGGGATAACAAACCGGTCCTCAAACGTGCATAGCGAAGTGAGCTTATAGATTGCTTCTGCTTCTTCGATCGAGCAGTTTGCTTCGTGTAAGAAGCGGTCGGCCGTGGCTCGATCAACGTCGCCCACCGTCTCGGCCCGCCGGTGCCAGCGAACCGCCAATTGCTTGCCCATGGCGTAGCGCACGACGCCTTCGTGCCCACCGCCAAAGAGATTGGCAAAGTACTTCATCGGCACTCGAGACTCGTCAATGCCGTGGAACAGGCTCTTCATGTTGTGGGTGGCCAAGCCGTCTTCAAAATTGGCGATCACGGGTGACAAGGGTGGCACATAGAACAGCATCGGCAAGGTGCGATACTCGATGTGCGGAGGAAGCGCGATCTTCCAGTCCATCACGAACTTGTAGACCGGTGAGCGTTGGGCCGATTCGATCACCCCGTCAGGAATCCCCGCCGACTGAGCTTTGCGGATCACCTCGGGGTCGTGAGGATTGAGGATCAATGACCGCTGCCCTTCGACTAACTCATCGTCAGGGAGGTTGGCGACCTCCTCCAGACGATCTGCATCGTAGAGCAACACACCCAGATAGCGGATCCGTCCCACGCACGAATGGAAACAAGCCGGTGCTTCGCCGACTTCAAGCCGTGGGAAACACAAAATGCACTTTTCGCTCTTGCCGGTGAACCAATTATAGTACGTCTTCTTGTAGGGACAGGCCGCCACGCAACTCCGCCAGCCACGACACCTCTTCTGATCGATCAGCACAATGCCATCTTCACCACGTTTGTAAATCGCACCCGCGGGACATGAAGCCACACAGCTGGGATTCAAACAGTGATTGCAGATACGTGGCAGATAAAAGAACACCAAACGCTCGACCGAACTAAGCTGCAAACGCTGCTGCTCAGAAAGTCCGTCCAGATTGGGATCGTTGGCCGCATAGATTTCTGAACCCCCTAGATCGTCGTCCCAGTTGGGGCCGGCTTCGACTTCGATATCTTTGCCGGTAATCATGGAAACCGGCTTGGCAATGGGCTGATCGGAGTCTTCTTTGGCGTTAAACAGGTTCTGGTAGTCGTAGGTCCAGGGTTCGTAATAATCGTCCATGCTGGGCATGTGCGGATTGTGGAAAATATTGGGGATCACTCGCACTTTGCCGGTCGACTTGAGATTGATCGGCCGCCCGTCCTTCTTTTCCCAGCCGCCGCGGTATTGTTGTTGGTCTTCCCACTTGGTGGGATAACCTGTTCCCGGCTTCGTTTCGACGTTGTTCCACCACATGTAGTCCGCCCCTTTGCGGTCGGTCCACACATTCTTGCAGGCAACGCTGCAGGTGTGGCACCCGATGCATTTATCGAGATGAAACACCATCGAGACTTGAGAACGGATATTCATGTTCGTCTTTCCTTAACCTCCTATAAAGTCACGACAGGGCATTTGCGAATAATAATGTGGGTATCGCGATTACAGCCGACCGGCCCCCAGTAGTTGAGGTGATAGGTAAACTGTCCGTAACCGCCAATCATGAAGTTGGGCTTCAGTCGAGTGCGGGTGAGACTATTGTGTCCGCCAGCGCGGCGGTTGTTTCGCAGAGGCGAGCGGGGCACAGCGTAAGTGCGTTCCGGCGAGTGGTACTGAATACAGATCCCTGGCGGAATGCGCGCACTGACGGCCGCCCGAGTGACCACGACTCCGTTGTCGTTGTAAACTTCCACCCAATCGTTGTCGTCGACTCCCAAAATCTTGGCATCTTGAACACTGATCCAGATCGGATCGACGCCGCGCGAGAGCGTGGTCATCCGCTGGTTATCGCCGAAAGTCGAATGGATGTGCCATTTTCCGTGCGGCGTCAGATAATTGAGCGTCAAAACTTGCGATTCCGGCGGTGCTTCCCCCTCGCTAAAGGTGAGGTCCGCATACTGCGTTGGCAACGGCTTGGGCTTGTATGTCGGAACATGCTCGCCAAATTCGA
Source organism: Planctomycetota bacterium (assembly GCA_963204995.1). GTDB lineage: Bacteria > Planctomycetota > Planctomycetia > Pirellulales > Pirellulaceae. The sequence continues at coordinate 17,170 of CAUJKL010000409.1, forward strand.
TATACACCGGATGATCGAGATAGAAGTGCTGTCGACCGGTAAGAGTTCGCCAAGGCACGTCGCATTCGATGTTGTAAGTGAAGCCCGAGTAAGTGCGACCATTTTCGATGAGTCCCGACCACATCGGGCTGTTGATAAGTCGCTGCGGTTGGCATTGCAGATCTTCATACGTGGCCCGCACACCACGGTTCTTCTCCGCCAAATGCACCAGCGGCAAGCCCGTTTTTTCCTCCATGTTCTTATAGGAGCGATAGGCCAATTCGCCGTTTGTTACGGTGGCAAAATGGAGGATCGTGTTGCATACCTCGGTATCGCGGCGGAGCGACGGATAGGTCTTGCCATTCCAAGTCACCGTGGGATGCGTCTTGAGATACTCATCGTACTCCTCTTTGATCTCGTAACTCGTGCCGTGAGCGCCCAATCCTCCCTCGCGGACGTTTGGCCCGTAGGAGATATATTGGTTGAAAACATTCTTGTAGTCGCGGGTGACAATCTTGAAGTTGGGCATCGTCTTGCCTGGAATCGCTTCGACGCCACCGTCAATCCACTGTTTCATATTCGGCTGCGCGATTTCCGCCGGCGAATCGTGTGCCAAGGGTGTCGCGACCAGGTCTTCCACTGGCTCGGGGAAATGCTTTTCGGCGAGCGCTGAAAATTTCTGGGCCACCAATTCAAATATCTGCCAATCGCTCTTCGACTCCCAGCAAGGAGGCACCGCCTTGGAGAGCGGATGGATAAAGCTATGCATGTCGGTCGAGTTGAGATCCGCCTTCTCGTACCACGTCGCGGCGGGGAGAATGATATCCGAATAGAGTGCTGACGTGTCCATCCGGAAGTTGAGGTCCACGACCAGGTCCATCTTTCCCTGCGGCGCGTTCTCGTGCCACACGACCTCTTTCACCGAGTCGGCGGCCATATCTTCGTTGACGCAATTGTCATGCGTGCCGAGATAGTGCCGCAAAAAATACTCGTGTCCCTTGGCGCTTGCCATCAACGCGTTGCCACGCCACATGAACCAGACGCGGGGCCAATTCTCTTCCGCATCGGGATCCTCGACCGAGAACTTCATGTCGCGGTTCTTGAGCCGGGCAGCCACCCAAGCGGCGACTTCCTCGGGCGATTTGGCACCTGCCTCACGTGCCGCGGAGGCAACTTCCAGAGGGTTCTCGGAGAACTGAGGATAGAACGGCAGCCAGCCGTTGCGTACGGCACGGACTTGCATATCCATCGCATGCCCCTGCGCCATGCTGTCTTTGCCGCGTTGCTTGGGAACCGTGTGATAGTCAGTAAAATCTTTTTCGTAACGCCATTGGTCCGAATGGACGTAATGCCAACTCGGCCCGTTTTGCAGTCGGGCTGCCGAGTGCCAATCCTTGGCCGCCATGATTGATGTCCAAGATTCCGCGGGAGCCAGTTTTTCCTGGCCAACATAGTGGGCCAGTCCGCCACCGTTTTTGCCCACGCAACCGCAGAACATCAGTGCGTGAATACCGGCGCGGTACATCAGGTTGGCGTGATACCAGTGGTTCACTCCGGCACCGATGATGATGGTGCATTTGCCTTCGGTCAGCTCCGCGGTCTTGCCCCATTCTCGGGCAAAGCGAATCACGTCTTCCCGGCCGCGACCGGTGTACTTTTCCGCCCAAGCGGGAGTGAAGGGTGCATTTTCGTCGTCGTAGTCTGCCGGGTAATCGCCCGCCAAGCCACGATTTACTCCGTACTGAGCCATCATCAGGTCATAGACGGTCGTCACTTGCACCTGCTGGCCATCGGCGGTCTTGATGGTCCGTACGGGGACGCCTCGGCTATATACCGATCCCATGCCGAAGTCGTCGAGTTCCACTTGCACAACGTCATCGTGCTTTGGCAAGAAAGTGAGCGTGGGGTGAATCTCGCTGCCGTCTTTGCCATCTTTGAGCAACAGATTCCACTTACCTTTCACGTCCCCCCAGCGATCGCCCGAGCTTCCCATGGGCATCTTGACGGCGTCGGCCTGCTCGTCCCACATCAGGAACTTCCACTCGCCATGCTGCTCGTCAGCATATTGTGCGAGGCGACCTGCCCGCAGCAGTTGGCCCGGCCGCACGATGCCGTCGTCGCCCTTGGTTAATTCCACGAGATAGGGTGCGTCGGTAAACTTGCGTGTGTACTTATCAAAATAGGGAACCTGCCGTTGATGGTGAAACTCAGTCAAGAGCACATGATTGACCGTCATCCACCAGGCACCATCCTGGCCGGCATTGATATCGATCCACTCGTCGGCATACTTCGAGACCTGACTGAAGTCTGGCGAGAAGACCCACAACTTCGTGCCGTTGTTCCTCGCCTCGGCGGCAAAGTGACAGTCGGGCGTGCGGGTCATGTTCAGATTCGACCCCATCACGGCGAGCAACTTGGCGTGATACCAATCGGCGCTTTCGGCGACATCGGTCTGCTCGCCCCAAGTCTCAGGCGAAGCGTTCGGCAGGTCGGCGTACCAGTCGTAAAAGGAAATCAAAGTGCCGCCCAACAACTGCAGCAGCCGTGAACCCGACGCATGGCTGATCATGGACATCGCAGGAATTGGCGAAAATCCGGCAATGCGATCGGGACCATGCGACTTGATCGTATGCACCAGCGAGGCGGCAATGATTTCCAAAACTGTTTCCCAATCCGTTCGCCTCAGCCCACCTTTCCCACGTGCCCGTTGCCAGCGCTGACGCGACTCGGGATTTTCAACCATGCTCTTCCAAGCTTCGACCGGATCCTCATAATCCCCTCGAGCTTCTCTCCACAAATCCAACAAGGCACCACGAATATACGGATATCTAACCCGCAGCGGACTGTAGAGATACCAACTGAAAGAGATGCCTCGTTGACAGCCACGTGGTTCATAGGGGGGAATACCCGATTCCAGCAACGGATAGTCCAGGCCCTGCATCTCCCAGGTGACGATTCCTTCTTTAACGTGAATCTGCCAGGTACAGCCGCCAGTACAATTGACGCCGTGCGTACTGCGGACAATTTTGTCGTGTTGCCAGCGATTGCGATAGAATTCTTCCCAACTGCGGCCTTTGGGATTGATTTCGTCACGAATCCAAGCGATAGCGTCTAAGACACTCATGATTTGCCTCGATAGTTATTTGCATCGACTACGCAGTAGTCTATCAAGGCGAACGACGGATGGAAACTTACCGTCGCCGATCTCGCCAGAGATTGGTTTTCTCGTCCAAAGTGCGACGACTTCGGCTACGAACGGTAAATTAATTTCTGCCGCTCGCCTAAATGACGTCGAACATGAATACTCCCACCACACCCATTGCAGCTACGCCGACGAACGCGAACTCAGGTGAATGTGGGTGACGCAAAACACGTGCCGCAGCCGTATCTATACTTGGCAAGCGTCTGTCGTTGTCTTGTTCAGAAGTTGAACCGTGTCGATGTACAGCAATTGGACAGGGCAATGCGTAATTCATGGCGTCGCGGGTTTCCCTTTTGTAGTGCGTCAATTGCGAAGCGTCGGGTGATACTTGCATATCG
>CAUJKL010000410.1 GCA_963204995.1 Planctomycetota bacterium
GTGCGTCGCCTACCTCTGCAGCAATCTCGTCGGCATGAGAGTACTGCCGTTGCAATTCAAGGAAAGCACGACCGCCCAGACGTTGCAGCTCGATGGCGCGGAGACTTTCGACAGTGTCGGCCTCGACGCGCAGATCAAACCGCAACAAGACATCACGCTCCGCATCACGCGCCAGAATGGTAAAGTGGACAGCGTGCCGGTGCGTTGCCGGGTTGATACGCCCATCGAGATTGATTACCACCAACATGGTGGAATTTTACCCTACGTTCTCCGGCAGCTAACATCAAAAGGTTAGGCCAAGTGTCCGCGATCATAGAAAATCCCGAGATTATTCTCATTGGCAGCGGTGCTATGTCGGCCAATTTCGGTGCCCTGCTCAAGCGTCTCGATCCCAAACGCACGATGCAGCTTTACGAAGTCACCGATGAACTTGCCCAGGAAAGCTCGCATGGCTGGAGCAATGCCGGCACCGGTCACGCTGGCATCTGCGAGTTGAGCTACACTCCGTTTCGCGAACCCGATGGCTCGGTGAACGTATCCAAGGCGGTGGAGATTTTCGAGCAGTTCGAACACTCCCGCCAGTTCTGGAGTTATGCCGTGGAAAGCGGCATGGCCACGGATCCGAAAACCTTCATCAATCCGATTCCGCACATCAGTTTTGTGCATGGGGACGAACAAGTAGATTTCCTTCGCGCCCGACATGCGGGAATGGCGGCCCATCATTTCTTTTCCGAAATGGAATACAGCCAGAACCGCGAAACCATCGCTCGTTGGGCACCCCTCCTGATTGAAGGACGCGGCGAGGTTCCCATCGCGGCGACAAAAATGGACGGCGGCACGGATGTCAATTTTGGCACCATCTCCCGCCAGCTCTTGCACTGGCTTGCTCGGCAGGAGGGCTGCGCCATCGCCACGGGCCACCGGGTCATTGATCTGAAGCCCGCGCTTTCCGGGTGGGATCTCACCATTCGCGAAGTGGCTGCCGGAACAATCCACCATAACCATGCGCAATTCGTCTTTATCGGCGCGGGAGGCGGGAGCCTCTCCTTGTTACAAAAGGCCGGCATCGCGGAGAGCAAGGGACTGGGCGGCTTCCCCATCGGAGGTCAGTGGCTGGTCTGCGACAACCCGGAAATTGTCGCCCGCCATCACGCAAAAGTCTATGGCCAGGCGCTCGACGCCGCTCCGACCATGGCGGTTCCTCATCTCGATGCCCGCATTCTCGATGGCAGGAAGACGCTGCTTTTCGGACCCTTCGCAGCCTGGACCACCAAATTTCTGCACAAAGCGGGTAGCTGGACCGACTTGCCAGGTTCCATCAAACGGGACAATCTCGCCACTCTGATCAAGATCGGTCTCGGGAATTTCGATCTCATCAAATATCTCATCCAGCAAGGCACCCAAAGCATGGCGGATCGCATCGAGGTGCTGCGGGTCTTTTATCCCGAAGCCAGGATCGAGGATTGGAAGCTCAGCGATGCCGGCATCCGCGTCCAAGCCATCAAGAAGACCGATGGCGAAGCGGGCATTGTCCACTACGGCACCGAGATTCTCACGAATTCCGACCACACTCTATCCGCACTTTTGGGAGCTTCTCCCGGCGCTTCGGTTTCTGTGAATATCGCCCTCGGAGTTATCGAGAATTGCTTCCCCGATCTAATGTCCAGCCCCGAGGGAAAAGCCCGGCTCCAGGAAATGGTTCCCGCCTGGGGCGAGGATATCAAACATCCCGACAACGCCGCATTCTTCCACGAGATGCACGAGAAGTCCGACCACATTCTACAGCTCCGCTAACTCCCTTTACGTCGAATCACCATGAATGATCAACATCCACCGGATTGGAATCCCAAATCCGATGACGTCAGCCGCGATCAGCGCGCGGCCTACGATGACCTGCGCCGCCGTTGCCCCGTCGCCCACAGCGAATTTCTGGGGTGGACGCTGTTCCGGCACGAGGATGTGACCCGCGCGCTGCACGATCACGAAACTTTCAGCAACGCCGTTTCGCAGCACCTCTCCGTACCCAACGGCATGGACCCGCCGGAACACACGGCCTACCGCCGGATCATCGAACCCTACTTTGCCCCAGAGCGCATGGCGGCGTTCGAGCCGGTCTGCCGACGCATCGTGGTGGAGCTGGTGCGGGGTTTACCCGCGAGCGGGGAGGTGGAGTTCATGGCGGACGTGGCACGACCGTTCGCGGAGCAGGTGCAATGTGCCTTTCTCGGCTGGCCCGCCGCGCTACACGGGCGGCTGGCAACCTGGACTCGCAAGAACCACGCCGCCACCCTCGCCCAGGATCGCCAGGCGCTGTCGGAAATCGCACGCGAGTTCGAAGAACTGATTGACGACCTGCTGGAAACCCGTTTGCGCGCCGGCACCGACCCGAAAACGGATCTCACCGCCGCGCTGATGAGCGAAAAGGTGTGGGGGCGCCCGTTGAGTAACGAAGAAGTGGCGAGCATCCTGCGCAACTGGACCGTCGGTGAAATCGGCACCATCTCCGCGTCGGTCGGCATCCTGGCCCAGTATCTGGCCAGCCATTGCGAACTGCAGACGCAACTGCGTTCGCAGCCAGACCTGCTCCCGCCCGCCATCGAAGAAATTCTCCGCATCCACGGTCCGCTGATCGCGAACCGGCGAGTCACCACCCGGCCCGTCGAGATCGGCGATAAGAAGATCGGGCTCGGCGAGCGCATCTCTTTGAACTGGATTTCCGCCAACCGCGATGAGGAAGTGTTCGGCGAACCGGATAGCTTTCGTCTCGACCGCGATCCGGCCAAAAATCTCCTTTACGGTGCGGGCATTCACTATTGTCCCGGCGCACCGCTGGCGCGGCTGGAGATGCAGGTGTTCCTGGAAGAGTTGCTGGCCCGCACACAAGACATCGCCGCCGGGCCGCAACAGTCCGCCGCGCTTGCTGTCTATCCCGCCAGCGGATTCTCCGTCCTGCCGCTACGAATGCGATGAGCCGGGGAGGAAAAACAGCAGGGGAAAAACGGGAAAAACAGGGAAAAACAAGGACACCCAGAATCTAATCGTACTCGCATCTGAATCCTGGACTGGCGGCAGCCACGCATTCGCATCGCTTGCCGCGCTTGCTGATTAGACCGGTGCCATCCACTCGATCTATGAGCGATTTCAAGTCGGAAAGCTGCACGTCGATGGCGTTCATCCGCCAAGAGAGATGGCCAAGTGAGGTTGACAGTGTGCAAGTGTGCGAGCATGAATGAGCGCTGTGGACTGCAGCGACTTTTGGACTGCGGCGACTTGTCGCCGCTTTCCCATTTTTGCGGCGCAGCCAGCTTCCAAGCCTGACCGAAACGAAAAGCGGCGTTGCCGCAGAGCAAAGCTGTGACAAGTCACAGCACTCCAAATGCCCGTGAGACCACAAAATCCCAGCCACGAAAGCTTCTCATGGCGCGCTCCGGAGTGAACTACATCGTAAGGCGGCAGAGCCGCAACTCGTGATCATCAAAATAACGTTTGTCTGCCGGTTAACGGTGTCGGGCCACCCGCGTCTCGAAATTCCTCGACGTCGCCAGAAGACTACGCCATCTCATACGGAGCGGCGGTCCCTCGGACGTTCCGCGTCCAGCGGGCAACGAGCGAATCGATGCTCCAGCGTCCGGCACCCGTGAACAGCAGCACGATCAAGGCACCAAAGAACGTCACGTGGCCGGCAACTTCTTCCTTGAAATAGAAGAAGGATAGCATGAGAATCAGCAGGGCAATCAACGAGAAGCTCCGCGTATATAACCCGATCACGAGCACCGTGCCCACCGCCACCTCAATGACGCCCACCGCGAACACCCACATCGCCGTGCTGACCGGAACCACCATGTGCAGACCGTGTTCGATGATCACGGCTTCCGACATCCGCGGGTTCAAGAACTTCTCGGTGACCGCCAGCCAGATCAAGGTGATCCCCAGCCCCAGTCGCAGGATAAGTGGTGCCACTTCGCGGATCGCCTGCCACAGCGGTTGAAGCGAATCGCCTAACAGATCCACGTCAAGCACGTGATCGGCACATGGGAGTCGTGGTCCGTAGGCCGCAACCAACAGTGCCGCCGCTGCCGACTCGAGCGATCCCAACATGTAGTGGCTGGTCATCGCGCCATAGGCAAAGATGAGAAGCGCGGTAAGCCCACTGACGCGGACCATGAAACCGAGAACCAGACAAAAGCCAAGCCCAACTTCCAGCCCGCCGAGCCCGCCAGCCGGGACATTCGGGAGGAAGATTCCATTGCTAACCCCCGCCGCAATCAGCGCGAAACCCAGAGCCGTGCGCAGCGCGAGCGGCACGAACGAGACGTGATCCAGCAGGCGGTTGTGAACGGATCGGCAGAAACGGCGCAAGGGAGCGAACAGCTCGCAGACGGCAAAACCGACGATGGTCACGATCACCGTCACGGCCATCAGTGTCAGATAGAGCGGATCCGAAAGAGGCGACAGGAAGAAATCCCAGTCCCGTCCGGCCAACGCCTTGATCCGCTCCGAATCGAGCATATAAGTAACGTGGGCCAGCGGCAGGCCTTGACCGCCCGCAAACCACATCAACTCGCCTGTCATGGCAGGTAGTAGGGGTTCCATTATCACTCCTCGTTTGCATGTAATGCCATCAGGTGTTTCCAGGTCCCTGCGTCGCGGCCTCGCCGGGCTCATTCTGTGTTGCGGGAGGCTGTGGTTGCGGTGCCTCCTGCTCCGCGTAGTCAAAGCGGCCGTCGAGTGTTAGCAAGAACTGAATCAAGTCGCCGATCTCTGCGGGTGTGAGCCCCAGGGGGTGAATGCGTGGGTCGAGCGACGGGTTGTTCCGACCGCCATCGTTGTAGAACTCGATGACCTCGTGAAGCGTGTGCAGGCTGCCGTCGTGCATATACGGTGCCGTGCGGCTCACGTCGCGCAGGCTTGGTGTCCGAAACACTCCGCGGTCGCGTGGATCTCCGGTCTTCTCGAAACGACCTGTATCGCAGTCACCCGATTCCCGCCAGCCGACGCCGAGATTATGGAAGTTGTAATCGCTAAACAGCGGCGGCACGTGGCAATCGCCACATCCACCTTTGCCGAAGAAGAGCGTACGCCCGCGCCGAGCCGCTGCGCTGATGGCGTTGCTCTCGCCCGATTCGTAGCGATCGAAATCGGAATCGCCCGAGAGCAACGTCCGCTCGAAACACGCCAGCGCCTGGGCGACGGTGCGCAGCGATGTCTCCTGGCCAAACACCTCTTGTATGCGGCGCTCGTAAATCGGCTTCAGGCGGGCAATCAACTCCGCTTCGCTCTTGTTTCCCATTTCCATCTGATTGAGTATCGGGAGCTGTGCCTGCTCTTCCAATGTCTCGCTCCGTCCGTCCCAGTAGAAACGTTTTTGATAGGCGGCGTTGAGGATGGTTGGCGTATTGCGTTTTCCCTCCAGGCCGCCGATCCCAGAGGCGACGGGCCGCGGTTCGGCAAAGGCATACTGCGGTTGGTGGCAAGTCGCACACGAAACAGTTCCGTCGGCACTCAACCTCGCATCGAAAAACAGATCGCGTCCCAACGCCACCTTCTCCGGACTGATCGGGTTGGCCGCCGAACGCGGGAGCATCGGATCGAGACCCAGCGGCGGTGTCGCACCCAGGGCGACCAAGTCGTAATCCCAAAACAGCTTGATGTGGTCGAAGTGCGTCACTTCACCCATCGTTCCGGAAATGGTCAACCACGCTTGCCCCTTCAGCGGTTCGGTTTTGGCTTGCAATTCGAAGCTGCGTCCAATCTGTTTGAAAGCCGTTTCCTGAACTTCCCCGTCGAGCGATTCGACCCGGAGCTCGCCGACGAAGCCGACGGGACTCATTTCCTGCCGAACGGCATCCGACAACCACAGCCGGTGTGTACCGTCCGGCTGGCTGATCAATTCCAGATGAAACTGCCCACTCATCGTGACCTTGCCGCCATTATGCAGCGGCTGGTGCATGTGGAATCTCGCGTCGTGACTCGAGGAACTCATGTCGGTGGTCGCCTCGTCGCCGGACCACGGGCCGGTCAACCAGGCCGCATAGAGCACGAGACACCACAGCGCTAAGGCAGCAGTTGGCTTGAATCGAGAGTTCATCGCAAGGTCCTTGGAGCATTTCAGCGCAGCCAATTCAGAATTATCCTGACCGCAGAACGTACTCCTGCGAACAGAATCTGAAACGATGTTTTTCGGCAATTGTTCGGTGGGAAGGTGAGGCGGGATCGTGGTCTGGCGACCGGTCAGCGGTCGCGCTACATCAGTTAACGGCTAGTTTGATGTTATTTCGACGACACTTTTTTTTGTAACCCGAAACGTAAGCGAGGACGCACTGAATACCGCTTCTCCCTCGCTTCCGTTTTGGGCTACGATCGCTTTGCGACCGTACCGTGCTACGGCTCTAGGGTTCCATTCTACACAACATCACTCTAATTTGCATAGTTCCTGGTTTTTCGGTCCACTTCGAACGATCGGTGGCTAGCCCGCACAGGTCGATGGGTCTGTCTCCGGACCTCGAAACTCTGGTTGTCGGCTGTGCCCCAGCGGGTCGTCGGGCAATGGAGTCTCGCGTGCAAAAGTTGCTACCGCTGCTCACACAGGGTATGCTAACAGCCACTTAATCCCCCTTTCGTGTGACTGGATACACGTGAATAGTGGCGCATCGCAAACATCAAGTTCCACTTCATCCAGCCTGCTTCGGCGGGCTCGTGATCGTGACCCCGAGGCGTGGTCTCGCTTGGCAAAGCTCTACACACCGCTGGTGTATCGCTGGGCGCGACAGGGCGGACTGCAATCGACCGATGCTGCCGATGTTGTTCAGGAAGTCTTCCGTTCGGTAGCGGGAAAGATCGATAGCTTCCGTTTGGACGAACCGGATTCGAGCTATCGGGGTTGGCTGTGGACGATCGCTCGGAACGAGGTCCGGCTGCATTACCGCAAACAAGCAGATCGTCCGCAGGTTGTCGGTGGCACGGAAGCGAACAACTTGCTCCAACAACAACCCGACTTGCTCGATCAAGAGGAAGAGCCGGCAGGGTTTGATTCGCGCAAGAGTCTCCTGCACCGCGCATTGCAACTCGTACGACAGGATTTCGATGAACAAACCTGGTGTGCCTTTTGGCGATTCACCGTCGACGGACAGTCGGCGGCCGACATCGCTGAGGATCTGGGAATGAATCCCGCCGCCGTGCGGCAGTCGAAATACCGCGTACTCTGTCGGTTGCGGGAAGAGTTGGAATCGTGTTAACGGCGTATGTGCTTTCAAAGTTGGGAGTTAGAGCCTCAACTAATCTCTGATTCATTTTCGCGTTGCGCCCGCGCATTATTAGGGTAGCGGATCGATCAACTCGAAAACAAAACACGCTTGGGAAGTGACATGAGCGACTCCAAGGCATCCACACAGAACTGGGAGTTGGAGCAAGTCGTCAACGAATTGGCGAAGCATGACGCGGGTGACGCAACAGCATCCGAATATTGTGGCGGCACACGACGCCGGAGAAGCAAACGACATGCAATATCTCGTCATGGAATATGTCGAAGGGCTCGATCTTTCCGCACTCCTTCGCCGCACGGGCCCCTTAGACGTTGCCGATGCCTGTGAAATCGCGCGGCAAGCCGCCATCGGCCTGCAAGAGGCTCATGAGAACGGCATGGTTCACCGTGACATTAAGCCTTCGAACTTGATGCTGACCAGCGTCGGGCACGGAAACCAACCGCCCGTCCTGAAGATCCCGCGGCGATCTGCCGGCGGAGCTCGTCCGCATCGTCGACCGCATGCTGGCCAGGCAACCCGCCGATCGTTTCGACACCCCCGCCCAAGTCGCCGCAGCCCTGGAGCCCTTGGCGAGCGAGGCCGATCTTGCCAGCTTGCTGGAGCGTGCCAATCGTGCCGAGCTTACCGCGACCGACGACCAATCCTCCGTCCGGACACGCGAGCACCTGACCGCCGACTCGAAGGAAACCAAGCCAAGCGTCGAACACTCGCCGTCATCGCATCTGGCCGAGCAACAGCCGACCGAAGCACCAACAACCGTCGATTGGCAAAGTAGCCATCTCGCTCCGCGAGATGAGCCCTCCCGGCACGACGTCACGTTGCAAACCACGCAGGCTGCCCGTTCAACCTCCTCGCCAACGGGCTCGTCACGGCGGAGCGTGACGGCTACTTTCCTGGCCACTGTTGCCGCTTTACTCGCTTTCGCCGCCCTCACCACGATCGTGATTCAAACCGACAAAGGCGACATCAAAATCGTCTCCAACGATCCCGACATCGAAGTCACGGTTCGCCGCAATGGCCAGGTCGTCGATGGCTTTGAACTGAAGCAGCGTCCGGACGCCACGTCGTACTTCTCGGGCGACTATGAAATCGAACTCAAGGGCGGCAAGCCCGACGGCGTCGTGATCAACAACGGCGTGTTCAAGCTGACACGCGGTAACACAGAACTGGTCACAATCACTCGGGAAGCGAAGCTGGCGGCGAAGCCAACCCCGCCCATTGCCAAAGCCCCCTTCGACGCCGCCGAAGCGAGACAGTACCAGAAGACCTGGGCAGAGCATCTCGGCATCCCGTCGGAGTTGGAG
>CAUJKL010000411.1 GCA_963204995.1 Planctomycetota bacterium
CGATCGTGCGTGTCCACAGATACGTGCTGGGGACTTCGACCGGATGCCGCTTCAGCTTTAAGAAGTACAGCGAAATGATCGCCGGAGGAACAGCGGCCAGCAGCAGCCACTGCAGCGAGGTGAGGGCGGGGATGAAGTTCATCGCACGAGCCCCCGCTGCCGCAAATAGTTGCTGACAAGTTGCTCGACGGGCGTTTCGGTGCTTGTCATCAGATACGACATGCCGCGCCGCGTGCAGAACTCACGAGCGCCCTCGATGAACGTGGCGAGCGTTTGTTGGTAGCGATTCAACAGCGGACGACTAACCGTGATCTCGGCGATATCGCCGTCCTCGCAATCGACCAACCGCAAGTCGCCCGTAACGTCGGGTGCGATTTCAGCCTGCGAAAGAACGTGAATCACATACACGTCGATGTTCTGGGCGAGCAGAAATCGCAACGCAGATTCGTAACCGTTCTTATCCATGAGGTCAGTTATCAAAACCAGAATGCCCTGGCCTGAATTGCGCAGACAAAAGTCCTTCACGCCTTGGGCCAGCGGAATGTTGTCGCCGGGCTCAATCGAATTCAGATAATCCAGCATGCGCCACATGCTCGACCGACCGCGGAGGGCCGGAGCGGGATTCTTTCGCGAAGCACCGAGAGCTTCGATCTTCACGCGATCCGCGCGGCACAATCCGATGAAGCCCAGCGCCGCAGCGAGTTGCTTGGCGTATTGCAGTTTCGTCGGATCGCCAAAGTCCATCGAAGTGCTCGTATCGATCAACGCATAGAAGTGCAGATCTTCTTCTTCGAGGAACAGCTTGAGGAACAATTTATCCAGCCGCGCGTATAAGTTCCAATCGATAAAGCGGATGTCGTCACCGGCTACATAGTTCCGAAAGTCCGCAAACTCGACGCTCTGCCCCTTGCGTTTGCTGCGGCGTTCACCTTTGAGCCGGCCGCGAAAGATCTTGCGGCTGACCAACTCGAGTCGTTCGAGTTGCGCCAGCAATTGCGGACTGAGCAGCGGGGTGGAGGATTGCGTGGAACTCATGGTGACAGCAACTTGTAGGATGGATGCTCATGTCCGGTTGAGGCAGAAGGACGGACGAGGGCGTCCATCCTACGTGAGAGACTAATCCGCAACGACGGCGGCGACCGGTACTAGATCGCCTTTCTCGGGCAGTTGCTCGAGGATTTCCAGCAGGACGTGATCCGTCTCCATTCCTTCGGCTTGAGCCTCGAAGTTCAAGATCACGCGATGCCGCATCGCAGGCAAGTAGACTCGGCGTATGTCCTCGAAGCTGACGTTGAACCTGCCTTCGAGCAACGCCCGAACTTTCGCGGCCAGAGCCAATGTCTGCGCCCCGCGAGGACTGCTGCCCCAACGCAAGTATTTGTTCGTGATGGGCAATGCATGCGGGCCATCGGGATGCGTGGCGAGCGTCAGTCGCACGATGTAGTCTTGAACGTGCTTGGCGAGGATCACGTCGCGAATCAGTTTCTGCCAGCGAATGATTTCGCTGCCATCCATGACGTTTTCGGGTGTCACGGTGACTCCGCGCGTCGTGCGATCGACGATCGTCGACAGCTCTTCACGACTCGAATATCCCACCACGAGCTTAAAGAAGAAACGGTCGAGCTGCGCTTCGGGCAACGGATACGTGCCTTCCTGTTCGATTGGGTTCTGTGTGGCCATCACGAAGAATGGCTTCTTCAGCTCGAATCGTTGCCCGGCAACCGTGACGGTTCCTTCCTGCATCGTTTCCAGCATCGCGGATTGCGTCTTGGGAGTGGCCCGATTGATCTCGTCCGCCAGGCAAATCTGCGTAAAGATCGGTCCCTTTTGGAACTCGAAGACCTTGCGACCTTCGGGCGTCTCCATCACCATGTTCGTCCCCAGAATGTCAGCCGGCATCAGATCGGGCGTGAACTGGATGCGGCTGAAGTCCAAGTGCAACGCTTGCGAGAGCGTGCGAACCAAGAGCGTCTTGCCCAATCCCGGCACGCCCTCTAACAGGCAGTGCCCGCCAACGAACAGACACGTGAGGACGCCATGCACGACGTCGTCATGACCGACGATGACTTTGCCGATCTCGTTGCGAACTGCGGTATATCGTTGGCGAAACTCTTCCGCCTGTTGCGGCATATTCTCAGCGCTGCTCATGAAGTTTCCTTTGAATTATTTCTTGTCCTTGTTTTCCTTCCAGGCCTGCTGTTTTGCTTTCAACAGGCGACTCGTATACGACTCTTGTTCGGCGTTCTCGGGTGACAGCTGCGACTTGGTGTGTTTCGGCCGTTCTGTCGGAGCCGCTCCTCCGGCGACGTCTTGCAGAACCTGATCGAGGGTGACCTGCGTGGCACCTTCTTCTGGCATCGCCGGTTCGAAACGCGTGGCGGCTCGTCGGTCGTCGATTTCGCCAGCGATCGCCTGCTTGCGTGTCCGCAACCGATCCAGCCGCTCTTCGTGCTGCTCGGTCGGTTCTTGGCCAAACACTTTCACTCGGAGCCAGGCCACTGCCGGTCCAATCCAGTCCAGGCTGATCGTAACGCGACGAACAAACACGTCGGCGAAGAAAACGCCAGCGGCCAAGACCAAGAACAGCGGCCAAACGTCTTGGCTGCTGATCGAAGGCGGGAGCCCCGTGCGGAATGTATCGACATCGAGCAGCCCTTCGCCACCGTCTTCCGTTGGCGACACTTCGATCAAAACACCTGGCTGCCCGCCTTTGGGCTTGAATGCGGCGAGTGCCTTTAGCAACGCCATGTTCGTTTCACGCTCGCGGAATTCAGAGGAATACGGGACGTTCACTCCCGTGAGCAGCGGTGCGTGGCCCGGGCCGGGACTAATGGTAATGAAATAGTTGCCATCCTTCGGTGCATCGAACTCGCCGACGTAACGTCCTGGTGCCACTTGCTGGATCTTCACGTCTTTCGCCGCCAGTTCGGGATCGAGCGCCGAACTGGACATACTCAGAAAGTTGAGAAACTCGTCGTCTTTATCGAGCGCCGTAATGATGACGCTGACTTTGCCGTCTCGCACATCGGTCACCACAGAGAACTTGTTGTCTTCGTTCACCGGTCGCATCGACCAGCGGACGAGTTGGGTAAATAGCTTGTCGTAGTTTTCCCAGTCCGTCCAACTCGTCGCCCAGCGTTTGCCCGTATCGGTCGTGAGAACCGCCGTTCGGCCCAAGTGATAGGTCCAGGCGGCCATGATGGTGGCGTTGCGTTCGTCTTGCGGTTGTGGCGAAACGGCAATCGTCTCGACGAGCGGATTGTCTTTGATCGTCGTGAGAACAAAGCCGTTAATCGGCGGCAGGCTTTCGATCCCTTGGACGATCTCGTGCGAGCGATCCACAATCTGCGGACTGACTGGCGTATCCGGCTCGAAGACCAACGGCCTTGCCACGCGACGCACTGCACTTTGATAGATCTTGGGGAGTGACTGGGGGTTCTTCACGACGTAGTACCGCCCACCGGTATCTTGCGCGAGGTCTTGCAATACCTTGGAGCCAGCGGGACCGTGGGTGCCGACCGCCACCGTCGAGACCTGAATGCTGGCCTTCTTGAACGCCGCTGTCGTCGCAAATCCCGGCGGCGATGGATCGCCATCGCTGATGACAATCATGTGCTTCACCGACGCATTCACGCGATTGAACGCCGTCAACGCCTTCTTCATGGCAGGCTCGAACTCGGGCATATCACCCGGCTGCATTCTTCCTAATCGAGCCAGCATCATGTCGCGACGACTGCCAACGGCGATCAAGCCTTGCGGTTCGCCCCACAGCCACCGATCGCCGCTGATATCCCAATGCAGCAAGCCGCAATAGTCCATCGGACCCAGGGCTTTGATCGCGACACTGGCCACTTCCTTTTGCCAGAAGTTGCCTTCCGCCAGTTCTGAAGCATGCATCATCAACGCCAACGCACCCACGGCGCGGATCTTCGAGTTCTTGATCTGAAAGTCGACCGGCATCGCCTTCTCGAGCTCGGTATTCGACCAGCCACCGGCACCGAACGAATCGGGGCCGCCAAGCATAATCAGCCCGCTACCGACGAATTCGGTGTTGCTGACTAACATTTCGATCTGCTCGTCGCTGAAATTGGCAATATCGTCAGCCGAATTGCCACTGCTGCGCGGCACGCCCGCCAAGA